>NZ_JASLCN010000389.1 GCF_030151805.1 Fluviicola sp. | reverse complement strand
GTAAGTAATAAAGGGTTTTGTATGGATAAGACGGAAAAAGAGGCAAAAAGTTGGTTGGTCGGAAAATAGTTTTTCCGACTGAATAGATGACTTCTCTTGTATGACACGAAGTTTTTGTTGCTCAACTTTCTGTTATTAAATTCGTTACCTGGAAAAAAGGAACCTAACAGTATTGAGTAGAGAGTGTGTTTTCACTAATTCTGAGCCAAGATAGTAAATCCGAACCCAATAAAAAAAGGGATTACCCGAAAAAAAATGCGTGATATGTTAATTAAAATTACGAATTACGAATTCATTTGATTTAGTTAATAGTGAAATGGGGCGGATCAATCGAAGAAATGATTTGAAAGTAGTTTTTCAACCAATTTCTTTTTGGATGTTTCTTCGCTTAAACCGATTTTATACTGCAGGTTGTTGTAGGTGAACATTCCGTATGTTTTCTTGTTTTCCGTTACAATGGTCAGTTTTCGAATCGCGTCCTTCATGGAACTTTTTGCTTTGTTCAGCTCTTCTTTTCCAATCAGTTCGGATAATTTTTCGTTGACGCTGGAATAGAAGTCGATGTTTGACATGGATTCATAATCCGGTTTTCGGAAACGAACATCGGTATCCAACGTTTTGCTTAACAGCACATAGATTGCGTTGTCTTTTTGATTCATTTCTATGTAAATCCTGGATTTCCACATGGCAATAGATACCGCTCTTTTTTCGAACCCGGTTCCGCTGAATGTTTCGAAGGGGTAGGTTGTTTCGGCTGAATCCAGGTATTGAATGGCTTGAGGGAATTCTTTCAGGGTTTGATGTACCTGAACCATTTTCATGCAGGCATTGTGATGATAATTGGCATATGGTTCCATGATATCTGTTCCGGGTTCTTTGTCATTCAGTTTGGAATGCAGAATCCGGTTGAACCAGTATTTGGATTGATCAAACTGACCTAAGGAAGCATACGCCAAGGGAATGTTATTAAAGCATCTTCCGTAACAATTGCTTGTGTCGGGCATGTTTTCCACCACGTAGGTCATGAGCGTGATCGCGCTGTCGAGTTCTTTGTTTTGAAAATGTCCGATCGCCTTTTCCAGGTATTCACAAGGGCCTTCCTGGGCTTGGGAGCTGAATGAAACAAGTGTGCAGGTCAACAGAATGATTGATTTCATGCGTTAAAAATTGCGTTTTAGTGAAGGCTAATTTACAACCTTTTTTCAAGCAGGAAATAATCTGTTAAACAGAAGTTTTCAGAAACGGTACCCGAGTAATAAATCATCTTTCATATCGCTGTTTATCGCTGTTTGTTCCAGTGATACACAGACCTGGTTTCGTTTGAGGAAGTTTCCGCGGATGCTGTAGATACTTCGGAGTTCCAATACTCTGATGGCGTATGAGACACTGACTACTTTGAACAAATTGAGGTTCAAACCGGCATCCAGGTCAAAATCCCGTTCGGCGTAGGCTAAAAGGAACGGTGCCAATTCTATTTTGTGTTTGAAGAGTCCGAAGTTGTATGAAAGATTTCCATAGATTTCCCGGTGATCTTTGATGAAATTCACGCCACTTATTTTCGCGGAGCTTGCAAAGAGGTTTTTCGCTGATGCGCCTACAGTCAATCCTTTCCACTGATATTGAACTCCGAAATCCAGGTCGGCATTGAATTTCAATTTCGGAGTACTGGTAACAGGACCTGCAAAACCGGCCCAATCGAACTGATTGAAATTCAGAATTGCACGTGCTCCCAGGTTCAACCTGCTTGATTTTCCCCACCGGAACATGCGGGTATAACCCAGGTAAACACTATTCCGGTTGTAATAGGAATAACCGTCATAGATATAGGACATGTGAAATGCATTTTTCTGATTCAGATTGTATATGTGATTGAAGTATATATTGACCGGTTTTTTCCATACATCATTGCTTTCGGGCAGGATCTTATATTTTGCATACAAATCGAAGGAGGCGTGTGCAGAACTGTCTTCGATTCCTGCGGCTACATTGTAGTAGTGCATTTTTTGAAAGTACATATTCGGACGAAGGTTGTTCTGAGCATGAATCACTGAGGACAGGGCTGTCAGGATAAAGGCAAGCGTATAAACGTTCTTCATAAAGCTTATTTTAGAGCGTTAAAATCGGTCAGTGTATTCCGGACGTAATTTTCGAGTTCCGAATCGTGTGTTCCTCCCGGATAGGTATAAAGCGTGACATCACCTCCGGCGGCAGTTAACCCGGTTTTTGCATCTGCCGAATTCATATAATAGACTGTATTGTCTGCGTCGCCATGATGGAGAAAGACTTTTCCGACCGGAGTCCAGCCGTGTGAAAAAGTATTGCGGTCGATAACCTGTATGAATTTGGTGTCCGTTCCGTCCATGACGTGTGCCAGGAAGTATTCCTGAAGAATTTCCGAGGGAATTTTAGAAGGTGTGAAAATAGCCGCTACCTGGTTGGATACCGGGTATGAATACAATTGATCTGTGGGACGTTTCAGTTCAGGGGAAAATTTATTCAAACTGTAAACTCCCCAGGAAAACACTCCGCTGATAATCCCGACATCCTGGTCTTTCTGAGCAAGGATTTCATCAATGAATCCTTTCATATTGTACGGACCTGCCAGGCCTGAACTTGCTGTCACAGTGAATTCGGAAGCGTACTGTTCCTGGATGAATTTATGCGCGGATAAACAGGCTCCGCCACCCTGAGACCAGCCGCTGAGAAAAATGCGGTTATCGTATGCATATCCTTTTTCGCTGAGAAAACTTTTAGCAGCCAGCAATCCGTCAATGTTCGATTTGAACAGTTCGTCATAAGCGAGGTAAGGGTGTTCTTTGTCGGAAGTAGCCCCGAAACCGATGTAATCCGGAAGAAAGACCGTATACCCGGCTGATGCCCAGGACAAAGCAATGTTGCGTGTTTCCAGGAACTTATCGCTCTGACCACCATAATTGGAAGGAGTTTCCATATCCGCAGAATAAAAAGCTCCCAAATTCAGCGGAACGTGCGTTCCGTGAAAGTATGCAATGAGGTAGGTCGAATCCACATCGTCGGGGACGAACAATAAACCTCTTGAATCGATTTGCTTTCCTTCGTAAATCGTGCGGTAGGTAATGGAATAATAAGTCACACCATGCAGAACAATATTTTGCGCATCAAACTTATCTATTTTGGAAGCAATCTCATTGGCCGGAATATGACCGTTTGCACTTGATTCGATGAGTGTTCCGCGATCTTTATACGCTAATTCGGAAGTTTTTTTCTTACAGGATTGGATCGTCGGTAAGAAAGGAAGACTTAAAAGCAGGATGAAAAATAGCTTCATAGGAATAGTAATTCGAGTGAAGATAGCATTTTGTGGTTTTTTGTGCAAGTAAGGGAGGTTAATTTCGTTCAAGGGTTCACACTTCCACAGACTCGGTATGTTTCGTTCAAGGGTTGAAAAGTTGAAAGAGTTCAATAGTTGAAAAGTTCAAAGAGCTCAAGAGTTGAAAGAGTTGAAAAGTTCACACTTCGGCAAGCTCAGTGTTTAGTTCAAGAGTTTAAAGAGTTCAAAGGGTTCAAAAGTTGCAAGAGTTAAAAAGTTGAAAAGTTCAAGGTGTAAGAATTAAAAAGATTCAAGCTGAATTATTCCCGTTTCAGGATCGTATTTTTTTTAAAGCAAAACAGGAGAATAGTTTTCGTTGTTATTTAAGGAATTAGTTTTTCTATCTTGTTTATTGTTAGTTTCTTGAGTTTATTCGGGCGGAGATGTGTTTCAAAATTTATTTTTGATAAAAATTTAGTTAAAATTTTGGAATTAGAAATCTAAAGCACGCATAATGACGTACTTTTGCCATGAATTTCAAATTTCACTCAATGCGTAAGAGAACAGGATTAGTTCAACTAACCTTATTGGTAGGCGTTTTGCTTATTTTTACAACTTTCAAATCTGTTGCACAATGTGTAATCACTTCCACGAACGGTTACGTTGTTTCCGTTACAATCACTCCCAAAAGTATTGCTGTAAGTAGCACTGATTGTCCTAATGGATACAATTACAATGTAAATTTTGATTACAATATCAGTATTACGGGACCAAATGCTGCCGCGCAATATACCCTGCAGGCAAAGATCTATTGTGCCAATTCGGCTATGAACGGAGCATATGCTCTTCCGAAAAACGGAGGTGTCGGTTCTGCTCAGACAACGACCAACCCATTTGTACCGAATAACGGAACTGCTTATCAATATAGTGCTCCTTATCCGAGTTGTACGAATGCAACGGTTGCAACATTGAATTGTATGACTATTGATGTGATCATCCAGGGACCGGGAATTCCGTACCAGGAGATTCATTGCAACAATATCGGAACGGCATTGCCTGTTGAGTTCTTGTCTTTTGAAGGAGAGAAAAAGAATGACGGAAACTTGTTGTCCTGGCAAGTTCAGTCTGAAAAGAGAAATGATTATTTCACGATTGAAACAAGCCGCGACGGGTTGAACTGGAAAGAAATGGCGCAGGTAAAAGGAGCAATTAATTCTACGGAATTGAAAACCTATTCTTACCTGGACACTAAAAATACCCAGGGAGCGGTATACTATAAATTGAGTCAAACGGATTTGGACGGAACCAGAAATGAATTGTCGATCAAATATATTTCAGCGGAAGAAGCGGATTTCAGAATGTATCCGAATCCATCTGCTGACGGGCGCATTCACATTTCCTTTTCGGATAATCCGGAAGCAAAATCAACGATCTTTTTAAGAAATGAATTGGGGCAGCTGGTTTACCAGGAAGATCTGGAACCTGCTTCAAAATCAGGAAATGCGGCTTATTACAATTCGGATCTTTCTCTGAATCAACCGGCGGGTGTTTACTTTGTAGAGGTTAGAAGCAATGAGGAGATTGTTAATCGTTCTAAATTGGTGATTCGTTAAGAGCGATTTTAGAGTCAGGACTTTGGGAGTTAAGACTTCGTGTTTTGAACCCTTTTTTTTAATTTCGGAGCAATGAAAGAAAAAGCATTGGTTCTTTGGTCGGGAGGAAAAGATTGTCATCTTGCGCTGCATTTGGCGAAGCAGGAAGGGTATGAACTGACTGCTTTGGTGACTTTTTGCTCGAAATCGACGGAATTCAGGGCACATCCGAAAGAATTCATGGAATTGCAGTCCAAATCATTGGGAATTCCTCATCTGTTACTTGAAATTCAGGAACCATTTGCAGAGAACTATGAACTTCAATTACGCAAACTGAAAGAGCAATTGGGAATCGAAGTGCTTGTTTCGGGAGATATTTCCGAAGTTCGTGAAAGCCCTAATTGGATCAGTGAACGCGCAAAAGCAGTCGGAATGAAAACCTTTCTCCCTTTATGGCATGCAGAGCGGGAAGAGGTGATGCGTCTGTTGCTGAAATTCAAATTTGAAGTCGTGCTGACCATGGTCAAAATTCCCTGGCTTGAAGCCCGTTTTTTGGGAAGAAGAATCGATTCGGATCTTTTGGAGGAATTCCGGATACTTAGCCGGGAAAACGGCCTGGATTTGTGTGGTGAACAAGGAGAATACCATACGATGGTTTTGAATGGCCCGGGATACCGTTCGGCAATAGAAATCACAAGCTATCAAATTGTTCAACATCAGGAAATGACTCATTTGGGCAATTTAGTGCTTTCCCTGGACGGAAATTATGAAGTTCCAACGCTTGAAAAACATAAAATCTGTGTCAGCTGCAATAAACCGTTTTCCTGTTATACGCAAGGTTGCTGGTGCGCCGAACTTCCCATGATTATGCCGATGGAAAATATCACCGATTGTTTGTGTCCGGTTTGTTTGAAATCAGAGATCAATGAAAAGCTAACGGAAAACAAGCTCGATCCGATCAGTTAAAAGTCATTGGACCGGAAATGGTTGAATTGCTAATTTTTCACAAAGTGTTTGTGATGAATTTGATTGTTGACATCAAGCACTTCCAATATATAATTCCCGGTTTTCAGCAAGTCTAGATGAAGGGTGTTCGAATTTATTGTTCCAAGCTGTACCACTTCTCCAAGCATTCCGACAATTTTAAATTCTTTTAGTGTTATCGTTGATTGAAGTGTCATTGTATTTGAGACAGGATTTGGGTAGAGCATAATACTGTTCAACGCGTCATTCTCCAAAATTCCAACTGAAGAGCTCATTTTTTGAATAAAGACATCCCGCATTCCGCTTCCGGATAAGCTGAAATTCCCAGCACTGGGATCTGCATCCAACTGTCCGCCAAACCAACCGGTTGTGTAAACGCTTCCTGAGTTATCCGGGGCAATGGCAAGGCCGGAAGTAAATTTGGATCCGGCAATGATTCCAGCCCAAACAAAGTCTCCGTCTTTTGATAGTTGACTAATGAAACAATCCGACTCACTTTGTGTAAATTCCAGGTTGAATGTTCCGTTTCCCGGATCAAAATCTACGATGCCGTCAAAGTAACCCGTTGTGTAGACATTTCCGACCATATCATTCATAATTCCATACGAAATTTCCATTCCGTTGTTTCCAAACTGTTTCGCCCAGGCCAGGTTTCCGGAAGAAGTAAACTTCATTACAAAGAAGTCAAAAGTTCCGGCTGCGGTCAGATTATATGTTCCGGCATTTGGATCAAAATCTACCGTGTTTTCAAATCTTCCCGTCAAATAAACATCACCATACAGGTCAACACTGATTCCATAACCATAATCATTCCCGGTACTACCGATTTGTTTTGCCCAGACAAAATTTCCCGAAGTGTCAATTTTTGAAACGAAGATATCCGGAATATTGAGTCCGGGGGAAGTGAAATTTTGTGTGTTTCCACCTGGATCGAGATCGGCTGTATTTTGGAAGAAGCCAGTAGCGTAAACATTTCCACCAGAAACGAACAGAGAAGTACCTTCATCGTAACTATCTCCTCCAAATTGTTTTGTCCAGACATAATTACCGCTGGTAGTCAGCTTATTGATGAAAATATCGTGGCCTCCAAAAGTAGTTAAGAAATTTCCAGAGGTAAAATCAGAAACGGAACTAAAAGAGCCGGTTGTATAAACATTGTTATGAGCATCAAGTGAGATGGCGAAGCTATAATCATCTTCACTTCCTCCAAATTGTTTCACCCAAAGAAGATTACCTGATTCATCTAATTTTGCCACAAATACATCTGACATACCTGCAGAGGTTAGATTTATTATCCCTGCATTCGGGTCAAAATCTACTACGTCTTTGAATTTTCCGGTAACATACACATTTCCATTCGGGTCAACCTGGATACCTTTTCCAATATCTTCTCCCGTTCCGCCCATTTTTTTAGCCCAAACCAAGTTACCTTGTGAATCTAATTTGCAAACAAAAATATCCTGATCTCCGGCAGATGTTAAGAACAAATCTGCAGCTCCCGGATCAAAGTCTACCGTTTGTTTAAATTGTCCTGTAGTGTATACGTTTCCAGCGTTGTCGACTGCAATGGCATTTCCCTGATCCCATTCGGTTCCTCCGATTTTTTTACCCCATTCAAATTGCGGTGACTGAGCATACCCCATTTGAAATGAAAATAGTGAACTAAAAAAGATGATGTGATGAAATCCTTTTGTATAACGCGGGAGCAGCGATTTTTTCATGTTTAGATGATTAAATTCTTTCTTTTCAGGAAAATGAATAAAGCGGTAAATATACAAATAGAGTTTTAAACAAATAAAACTCCAAATGAATAAAGATTGAATTTAAAATAGTCCGGACTCTGGTGCCAAATACCTAAATCTCATCATCAATTGAGAGTCAGGAAAGCCTCTAAAATATTGGCTTGTAACTTCTTTAGTCTGGCCTCTAAAAAGCCCTTAAAAGCATTAATTAACAATAACTTGTATTTTTATTAACAATGATCAAAAAAAACGTCGTACCTTTGCGCCAAATTTTAGATTTATTATATGACCTTTAAAGAACTCGGGTTAAGAGTTGAGGTTCTGCAGTCGATAGAAGCAATGGGTTTTGCAGAACCAACTCCGATCCAACAAAGTGCGATCCCGCACTTGTTACAATTAGAAAGCGATTTTGTCGGACTCGCTCAAACTGGGACAGGAAAAACAGCAGCATTCGGTTTGCCGTTAATTCACAAGGTAACAGACCGCCCCACAGAAACACAAGGTTTAGTCATCGCTCCAACGCGTGAATTGTGTTTACAAATCTCCAAAGACTTAGAAGCATTTGCTCAATTTGATCGTCAGATTAAAGTAGTAGCCGTTTACGGTGGTACTGATATCCGTAAGCAAATGAGTGATATCAAGCGTGGTGCAACAATCGTTGTAGCAACGCCCGGGCGTTTGGTTGATTTGATCAATCGTAAAGCAATCAACTTGAAAACAGTTGAAACAGTTGTGCTTGACGAAGCAGATGAAATGTTGAATATGGGCTTCAAGGAAGACATTGACGCAATTTTAGAAGCTACTCCTGAAACAAAGAATGTGTGGTTGTTTTCAGCAACAATGCCAAAAGAAGTGGCTGCAATTGCTAAAAACTACATGACAGATCCTTTGGAAGTTGCCATGGGCCACAAAAATCAAAGTAACGAAAACATCGAGCACATTTATTACACTGTGAAAGAGCGTGACCGTTACGATGCATTGAAAAGATTAATTGACGCTAGTCCGGATATCTTCGGATTGGTTTTCTGTCGTACACGTAATGAAAC
>NZ_JASLCN010000381.1 GCF_030151805.1 Fluviicola sp. | reverse complement strand
TGCTACTGAAGATAATCCGATGAAAGGATTGTATCTGTCTCCGGTGTTTAAATACAGATTATATAACTACATCAATAAAGACAATACAGAGGTTTTGGATAATGCAAAATCGAGTCTTTCCCAGATGATTTTCCGGTTCAATATGGGATTACAATTCTGGCCCGGAGATGGAAATTTCAGCCTGGATATGTATTTCGGAGTTGGTTTGGGAACTTTTGATATCAAAGGTCAGCGCATTAATACGTATGACGCAGGTTCAGGAGTCTGGATGACCAGATGGGAAACGTATCGCGATAATGGAATCCGGTTCAATGTTGCAACAGGAATCAAGTTTGGTTTCGGAAAGTAATTAGCGGCAAGAATATATTTCAGAAGCTCTGCCTGGATTGTTCCGGATGCAGGGCTTTTTTGTATTTAGTCGATGAGAGAATCAAGATAATTGGAGTCAAGACTAGGTGGAATGACTCATTTTCAGTCTAACCTCTAAAATGTCCTGACTCTCATTCAGTGTCTAGAAAACGGGTTTGAATAAATATATGCATGCATAGTTATTTTTTCTATATTTGGAAGCAATCAATTGGGAATGGAAAAGTTAGCACTCAGTAAAATTTTGAATACAGAACATCCGATTATCATCGCTCCGATGTTTTTGGTCTCGAATGAAGCAATGATTCTTGCCGGTACGGAAAATGGCGTCGCAGGAGCAATTCCAGCTCTGAACTACCGTTCTACCGATCTTTTGAGAGAAGGTTTGAAAAGAATGAAAACGCATGCAAAAGGACCGATCGGAATCAACCTGATTGTGAATGCATCCAATATTTACATGGAAGAGCAATTGAAAGTCTGTGTGGAAGAAGGAGTTGATTTCTTCATTACTTCATTGGGTTCACCTAAAAAAGTGATTGATGCATCCAGGGAAAAAGGAATCAAGGTTTTTTGCGATGTAACTGATATTACATATGCAAAGAAAGTGGAAGGATTGGGAGCTGATGCGGTGATTGCAGTGAATAATCAGGCGGGAGGACATGCCGGAAAAATCAATCCGAAGAAATTGATTAAAAGCATGAAAGAAGCGATTTCAATTCCGGTAATTTCAGCAGGTGGTGTTGGAACAAAAAAAGAAATGGATGAACTGATTGCTGCTGGAGCAGATGGTTTTTCAATCGGATCTGTTTTCATTGCGTCTCATGAAGCCGGTGTTTCGGAAGAATACAAGCAGGCGTGTGTCGAATACGGTGCAAAAGATATTGTAATGACTTCTAAATTATCCGGAACTCCGTGCACGGTGATCAATACTCCTTACGTGAAAGAAATCGGGACGGAACAATCCAGGTTGGAACGTTTTTTGAACCGGAATAAACGCTTGAAAAAATGGGTAAAAGCAATGACTTTTTACAGGGGAATGAAATCTTTGGAAAAAGCAGCTTTTAGTGCAACATACAAAACAGTTTGGTGTGCCGGACCAAGTATCGAACATGTTAAATCCGTTCGTCCGGTTAAAGAAATTATAGAAAGCCTGGTAAAATGAGTACTTCGAACTTAAAAAAATATGGAATGATGCTGCGTCTGATGGGAATCTTCAAAATCCCGATGATCGGCTATGTCAAACCGCGTCTGATTCAAATGACGGATCGCGATGTTCTGGTGCGAATCAAATTGAGAAGACGCACGAAAAATCATCTGAAAAGCATGTATTTCGGGGCTCTGGCGGTTGGTGCGGATGTAACAGCAGGTCTGCATGCGTTTTATTTTTGCGATGAACTGAATGTCCGTCCGTCCTTTGCATTTAAAGGAATGAAAGCGGAATTCATCAAACGGGCAGAAACCGATGTGGAATTTAGCTGTACAGAAGGGCAGGTTATCCGCGAGCAGGTTTTGAAAGCCATTCAAACAAATGAACGTCAGAATCATTGGGTAAAAGTTACTGCAAAAGACCTGAATGGAGAGATTGTAGCTTTGTTCGAAATGGAAATCTCCGTGAAGATTAAATAAATGATCAATTGAAAATGCAAAGGGTAAAAATTGAATTGAAGTTAGATGAATCTCCTTGCTTTTCAATTTTAAATTTTGCATTTTGAATTTAAAACTATCTTTGCCGAAAAAAATTGAGAATGAACCGCATTTCTTCTGAAGCTTGTAAACAGCTGATTCAAAATAATGAGGCAGAATTGATTGATATCCGTGAGCCATGGGAAGTTGAAATTTGTTCTATCGGTGGAACGAAAATCCCGATGCATCAGATTCCTGAAGTGGCAGAAACAATGGATAAAACGAAGCATTACATTATTTTGTGTAAAACAGGCAGAAGAGCAGAATCTGTAGCCAATTTATTGGAATGCGGATACGGTTTTCAGCATATCGCGATTTTAGAAGGCGGAATTACCAGTTGGTTTGAAAACTTCGAGCCTACTTACGAAATGTATTAATTATCAGCTATGATTGAACTATTCAAACACCTGATTCACCTTGATTTTGAGTGGATTGTGGAAACCTACGGAACAGCGGTGTACGTTGTTTTATTTCTGGTAATTTTTATTGAAACAGGATTGGTGATTATGCCTTTTCTTCCCGGAGATTCATTGCTTTTCACAGCAGGAATTTTTGCTGCATCCGGACAGTTAAACTTGTTCTACTTGCTGGCATTGCTTTCTGTTGCTGCTGTTTTGGGAGATAACGTGAATTACTGGATTGGAAGAAGAGTTGGTTTGAGTGTGTTTAACTGGAAAATAAGGGGCAGACAATTGGTGAAACAATCGTATTTGCAGCAAACAGAAGCATTTTTTGAAAAAAGAGGAGTATTCGCAATCATTATGGCGCGTTTCGTTCCGATTGTGAGAACATTTACACCGTTTGCAGCAGGAGTGGGAAAGATGAACTACCGTAAATTCCTGACATTTGATATCATCGGGGGTTTGTTGTGGATTTGTAGTATGACAATTGCCGGTTACTTCCTGGGAAATATTCCGTGGATCAGAGAAAACAATGAGAAAGTAGTTTTGATTATCGTATTTATCTCTGTTTTACCGATGTTAATCAGCATTCTGAAATCGAAACTTGCGAAAAAGAATGCCTGAATTCGGATTGGTAGGGAAAACACTCGGACATTCCTTCTCAAAAAGTTATTTCGAGAATAAATTTCAGCAGGAAGGCATCGAAAGCACTTTTGAAAACTTTGAACTGGCTGAAATCACTGAGATTCAAATTATTTTTAGTATTTCTGACCTAAAAGGACTTTCGGTTACGATTCCTTACAAAGAAGCAATTATTCCGTATTTGGATGGGTTGTCTGAAGAAGCAGCTGAAATCGGAGCTGTAAACTGTATTTCATTTCAGAACGGGAAGAAAACAGGACACAACACGGATGTTTTCGGCTTTCACCAAATGATCAAGCCCTTCCTGACGAATGAGCACGAACGTGCCATAATCCTGGGAACGGGCGGAGCATCAAAGGCCGTAGCTTATGTTTTGAAGAAGATTGGTTTGGATGTGATTTGGGTTTCGCGAAATCCTCAAAACGGTCAGTTTTCATATGATGAAATCAATGAGCATATGTTGAGAGCTTGCAAGGTCGTCGTTAATTGCACGCCGCTTGGAACGTTTCCGGATATAGATGCGTGTGTACCATTTCCTTTCGGGTTTTTAACAGAAAGTCATTTGTGTATTGATTTGATTTATAATCCGGAGGAAACGAAGTTTTTGAGAGAATCCAAATTGCATGGAGCTGCAACTTTGAACGGGCTTTCAATGCTGAAAGAACAGGCGAATAAAGCCTGGGAGATCTGGAATAGCTAAAAATAATCTGAAAATATACCCGGATTACTGTTTGCCATTTGGCAAACAGGCAAATTGGCAAAATTACATTTGAGCTTTTCTTCTTATTTTTACAGCATGCAATCCGTTAAACATTTGATCAAGGAAGGCGAGCACCAGCAGCAGGATTTCAAGTTTCGAATCGACGATTCCAAAAAAATAGCCAGAACTTTGGCCGCTTTCGCCAATTCGGACGGAGGAAGACTTCTGATCGGAGTGAAAGACAATGGCAAAATTACAGGAGTTGATCCGACGGAAGAAATTCACATGATAGAAGCTGCAGTCGACATGTATTGTAAACCCAAACTGGAATTTCAGTCGCGGGTTTGGCAGGAAGACATGAAATTAGTACTTGAAGTATCGATTGAAAAAAGCGCGAAACGCCCGGTTTTAGCTTTGGACGAAGAAGGAAAATGGAAAGCATACGTTCGCCGGAAAGATCATACACTTTTAGCCAATAAAATTCTTCTGAGCATCTGGAAAATGGAGCGTTTCGACCAAAAAAGACCTGAGAAAATCGGAGAGGAGGAAACCCAATTGCTCAACATCATAACGCAAAATCCACAGATTACCCTCAGTAAGATTTACCGCCTTTCAACTTTGGAAAAATCGAATATTGACCGCTTGTTGCCTTTGTTCATTTGCTGGGATTTGGTTTCAATGGAAATCAATGAAAACGGAACTTTTTATGAGATTACGAAAGATTAACAAATGCTATTTTAGTGATAATCAGTTTGTTTTTTAGGAATCTCGAAATAAAGTTATATATTCGCGCCAAATTTGAAGATTGAATAAAGCCTTTTACATTTCAAGTTTGGTTCTTAGCCTGCTATTTCTGGGTATCATTATTTATTATATCGATGTGGTAAGTTATGCAAGGTACAGTTATCTGTCGATGCCAGGTGATTTTAGTTATACCAATGATTTTGGAGCTGAAAAAACACGGGATGCGGCTTGGATAAGTCTCTTATTCTTTTCATTTTTTATAACGACATTTTTACTCGGATTAATTAAAATTAAACGGGTTACAAATAGAATTTTGTCAATGATCGGCTTGTCTTTAACAGCATTGTTCCTGCTGTGGGATCTGGCCATGTTGAGCTCACCTTCGGGCTTGAGTTTTGACGAAGTAGGTATAGGTTTTTTGTTTTTTACTCCCGTGATTGCGGCCTTCTCCATTGTTGGAATCGTTCAGTCAAACAGGTATAAAAGACAAGGGGTTCTATACAAACAACCAACGGAATCAGATTTGTTAGATTCCTAAAAAAATATAATTTTAATCGATGCGTTTAATGTATTGTTATATTAGGCGTAGAAAAACACAAACAAATGGGTAGACCTCCAACAAAACCAGCAAGATTGCGAGACGGTTTTTACATTGAAGTAAGAAATTCAGGATCACAAGGTATACGAATTAGAAGAGATACTAGAGAGCAAATGCTTCTTGCAGCTGAGGATTATTCACGTACAAAAGACGTAGTGATTCTTGGCGAAATGAAAGATGATAAGTGGATTGATCAATAAAATCATTCATCGCAGAATGTGATAAAGAGGTTTTTCATTCCGAAAAACCTCTTTTTTTGTATGATCACTTCCTGTCACTTCGAATATCAGCCTGGCTGATGTGTCGGGCAGGACAGGAATAGCTTATCAGTGAATCACAACCAGTTTAACAGGAGCTTTTTGCTCAATTGTTCCCCGGTAACGAACATAATAAACTCCCACAGAAAGTTTATCCGTTCTGATTTCCACTTTTGATCCGTCTACTCTTTGAGTAGAAACAATATCTCCGTTTAAATTCAGAACTTCAATTTGTCCGTTCTGAATGTCCTGATCAAAAACAATGTTTACATAAGAACTTGCCGGATTCGGAACCAAATGGAATAACTGCTTTTCATTCTCTGTCAATCCGGTATAATCAATATTATAGAGCACTTCGAAATCATCGAAATAGAAACCGTCAGCTCTTGTTCCTCCGTCTGATTTCATGATGAAACGAACCTGGATGCTGTCTCCGATGTAATCACTCATGTTAATCTCTTCCAGAACCCAACTGTTTTCAGTTCCTTCATAAACTGGTTCTCCGTTCGGCTGAACAGATCCGTTTGCACTTGTTCCGGGAACAGTGTAATTTCCGCATTGACCGATCCAGCTTGTACCGTTGTCAGTCGAAACCTGGAATTGGCAGTAATCAAAGTCTGCTTCGATTTCCCATTTTGCGTAGAAACGGATCATTGCTTCTGTTGCATGCGTCAAATCAATCTTGTTGTTGAACTGAAAGGTTTTGGTTGTACTGTTCGAATAATCTCCGGTCGGAGAATCTGTAAATGAACTGCTTGGAGAAACATAGGTTGAATTGGTTGTTGCCCAGTTTCCCGTCCAGTTCACTGCAATATTGGCTTCATCAATAAACTGTGTGGTAATACTTCCGAATGTTTTGACAATCGTGTCGTGTTTTGTCCAACCGATATATTCTGTATTGAGTACGTATTTGATCTGATCTCCGAATTGAATTCCCGGATTCAGAACATAGGAAATTCCGCTATTTTCAGAACCCATCAGAGCCAGATTATGAGTAGATGCCGAACCTACGGATTGAATTCCTGTAATTGGGGTAATACTAACGATTACGGAACCGTTTTCCAACCCTAAACGGTAAGCGCTGTGATTGAAATTTCCCGTGGAAGTTGCAATCATTCCCGGATCAATATCTTTTACCTCCAAATAACGATGAGTTAAATGAGATAATACCAGGTTCGGGAAAACCATTTCCTGGCAAATACCGGTAATTTCGCTGCTTGCAGGCCAAAATCCGCCACTTGTATTGCTGACTTCCGGAGTCATGGCGAAGATTTTAGGTTTGATAACCGTATCGACTTTATACATGTAATCATCCGAATCACCTGAAGCAGGATAAAGATCCGAAGACTTTTTATTCTCATAGCCGTTATACTGAACCATGTGATGCGTGAAAGCCTGGAAATAATTGTGGTCTACAGCAAATTCGGCAGTTGTCGTTCCGATCGGATGAAGAATATCATTCGCGTAAGTGTGCGAATTGAAAGCATATTGAAAATCACGGTTTTCACAAAACCATTTCATCGCCTGGGTTTCCGGCTCCGAAAAAGCAGCAGTTCCTCTGTAAGTTTCGTTGTTTTGGGCAGAACTGGTTCCTGTTGTTCCCCAACCGTAAGAGTAATTCCGATTTAAGTCCACTCCGTAACTTCCACCGCTGTTTAGCCTGCGGTTCTTTCGCCACATGCCGCCGCCGTTCGGGTTGGTTGTTTCATTGTAGATGTATCCGTCCGGATTGACCATCGGAACGAAATACATTTCTGTATTGTCGACCAAAAATTTGATTTCCTCACTGGTATTGTAGTTCTCAAGCAAATACCACATGTAGAAAATGACTTCCGACAAGGAGTTGGGTTCACGCGCATGGTGAACGGCTGTATAAAGCACTTCCGGCTCAGCTTCATCGGTATTCGGATGATCACTTAAACGAACCCAGTAAAGCGGTCTGTTTTGAATACTCAGGAAGTTGCTGATCGTATCTTTTACGGTAATCAGATTCGGATATTGAGCTGCCATCGCATCAATTTCATCAATAAATTCCTGGTAAGTATAAAACCCACCCATAGAACCTAAGTTGAAATTAACGGGAACAGCTGGTGTAAAACCGGTTGAACCATTGCCTGGAGAACAACCGATATTTTTTTCCGTTACAGCCTGACCCTTGTTGGCATTCTGGCTGACATAATAAGCCTGAACATCCGGAATCAGAATTTCGACCTGGAATCCGGCTTCCCGGATTTGATTTATTTCGTCATCGGAGAAATCAGAAATAAAGAAGGTTTCGCGTTTTACCGTTCCGTGGTCAACCGCAATTCCAAGTTCAGCCAATGTTTGAAGGCCTTTGGAATCCGTGAATACTTTGGCTCTGGAGTAATTTTGAGAAAGTCCCCAATAGGAAATGAGGAGAGAGAACAAAAGGAGAGTTGTTTTCATCGAGAGTATAGTTTGCTATAAAAATAATGATTCTTATGTATTCTATACTAATTAATTACGAATTACGAATTACGAATTACGAATTACGAATTACGAATTACGAATTACGAATTATTGAACTTTTAAACCTTTTGAACTATTGAACATTTTTTTAATTAGGAATTAGGAATTAGGAATTAGGAATTAGGAATTAGGAATTAGGAATTAGGAATTAG
>NZ_JASLCN010000375.1 GCF_030151805.1 Fluviicola sp. | reverse complement strand
CCGTTGTTCAATATGTTTTGAAACAACCCGAAAACAGAATGCTTGAAGCAGGAAACACGATTGTTTTGCCGGTTTTGAATGAGCAATTGATCGAGAGCAGAAGTTTGTCTTATAAAGACGATCAGACCACATCATTTTTGCCCGCTATTACGATGGTGAATACCATGAAATGAGCCGGTGTTTTGTTAAAGTCCCATACCGACCAGAAAAGCCAAAAGCAGAAGAAATATTCCTAATGCAAGTAGGATCAATGCCATTAGCGCGAAAAAGGTTCCCCAAAATTTTCCGGGGTTGCGTTTCCATTTCACAATAGCTACAACAGCGAGAGCGATTGCCGCAAACAAACAAATGGCTGCCAAAACAATCGGTGTGATGATGAACGTGGTTGCATCCAACTCTACAAAAATGAGAACGATATAAGCAGCAGCAAGAACGAAAGCATTCAGCGCAAACAGGTTTAGTCTTTTCCGGGGCTTTTCATTTTCCGTAATCGGGTCGTCGTTGGTTTGCACACTTTTTTCCACTGCTTCCGTCAATCTTTCTATCAAGGCTTTTTCCGAATAAACGGTTGTATTGTTGTTCACTTCTGGCTCTTCGGAAAGCAGTTTTTCATTGTTCTGCAGCGTGTCTGACTTCTCCGGGTTTTCGACCACCAAGTCTTCCTTTGTATCGTTTGTTTCTTCTACACGAAGAGAATCTTTCGAAGCGGTTGCTTGAGCCAGTTCTTCCGGATCTTTGGTTTTAATCTGCTCTTTTGACTCATTCTTTTCTTTCAATCCGGATTTATTCCAGGAAATGTAGTAACCCTTTCTAAATGCTCTTTTTTCAATCGTACAAGAGCAAACTACTAAAACAAGGGTTATGAGTAAGTAGGCAAATAATCGCATAATGCATTGATTTATTGATGCAAATTATGTAAAACCAGGTTGTGAGTTGTTGCGAAAATCCGTACTTGATAAAACCGGCTGCTACAATTGGTTTCATTTGAAGTGTTAAACAGCAAGATCGGTTCGTCGAATCGCTTGGTTTGCAAAACAATGTTGGACGTAATATTGCGGAATTACGTTCAATCCTACAGTTGGTCTTTTTCTACAAATTTGTGTCTGATTGTAGATTAAATCCAGAAATACCGGGTAATCGAGATGATTTTTCAGTAAAAAATTTACCTGCTGACTAAACAGATTATAAATCAATGTCGGACGTAATATTGCGGAATTACACCCAATCCTCAATTGACAGATTCTCCGCTTTCAGCATCCGTTTCTTTCGAACTCCACTTCAAAACCAATCCTCTTCCATAAAACACAAACAGCAACGTCAACCCCAAACCAAAAAACACCAATGCAATCGGACGGGTTCCGTCATCAAAGAAAAACTCTCCGACCATCCAGGCAGAATTTGCCAGAATCCATGCAATCACCGCCAGGTTGTGCATCAACTCGGAATGCGATTTGCGCATTTTCCACGTGAGCCAGATAGCCACAGAAAGAGTAGGCAGGATCATACATGTTCCCAGCCATTTCAAATCGGCAACCCAACAAATGTCTTTGAGAAGCCACAATAAAATATGAAGGTTTTCTATTTTTCGAAAATCCAAAAACATCTAAGCATTAAGCTTTTCGTGCTTTTTCCAGGCAATCGATTGCCTTTTCCATCATTTGTTTCGACCCGGTGAAGAATCCGCAACGCTGGTGCAATTGATTCGGTTGAATATCCAAAATGCGTTCCGTTCCGTTCGTTGCCATTCCCCCTGCTTGCTCAGCCACAAATGCCAATGGATTGCATTCATACAACAAACGCAATTTCCCTTTCGGACTTTGGTTGGTAACCGGATAAATGTAAATTCCTCCTTTGATTAGATTCCGGTGGAAATCTGCTACCAATGAACCGATGTATCTTCCGGAATAAGGTCTTCCATCCTCCTGCACTTCCTGGCAAAAAGAAATGTAATCTTTCACTCCTTGTTCGCATTCGTGAATGTTTCCTTCATTCATCGCATAAATACGTCCTTTTTCCGGCATGCGCATGTTCGGGTGCGACAAACAAAATTCTCCGATGGAAGGATCGAGTGTGAAACCGTTCACACCATGTCCAGTTGTGTAAACCAGCATGGTTGACGAACCGTACAATACGTAACCGGCTGCTACCTGCTGTGTTCCTTTCTGAAGCATATCTTCCAAAGTTGCCGGTGTTCCTTTTTCAGAAACCCGTCTGTAAACAGAGAAAATAGTTCCGATTGAAACGTTGCAATCAATATTGGATGATCCGTCCAGCGGATCGAACAAGACAATGTATTTCCCGTTTTGAGCACGCGGAGCGGTAAATGCCAGAAAGTCATCATTTTCTTCCGATGCAATTCCACAAATTTCACCGCTGGATTCAAATACTTTGATGAACTGCGTATCTGCAATCACATCCAGTTTTTGCTGCTCTTCACCCTGAACATTCACATCTCCCTGAGATCCCAGGATGTGATCCACCAAGCCTGCTCTGCGAACATCTCTGGCTACGATTTTAGAAGCAATTGAAATATCGTTTAAGATGCGGGATAACTCTCCGGAAGAACCGGGAAATTCCGCTTGACGTTCCATAATAAAATCGCTCAGTGTGATGATGTGTGACATAAACAAAGATTTAGAACAAAGGTAGGGAATAATTGAAAAAGATAAGTTCCAATTATTCACAATCAGCGGAAAAATAAAACGATCCTTTCCGAAGGATTATTTTTCCTTCGTGTCTTTCTTCAATAAGTCGTTGTATTCTTCCAAAAGACCATAATACTTGCTCTTCCAATATTCAAGACTGTTTTCTCCATAAGGAGCTGCCTCATCATTGGCGATGGATCTCCGGCTTGCAATCTGTGGAATTTCTTTCGAAAAATCGTGATGCAGAATTTTACCAAATTCGAGAATCAGTTCAAGCGATAAATCCGGGATTTCAAAGACATTGTAAATCCACCGACGGCTCTTACCCATCTTCTTCGCCACCTTAGTAAGCGGAACTCCGCTATCACGAACAACTTTTTCAACTATTTCTCCTCGATGTACCATGGGATAAAATTCTGCACTTTGTTGTGTATGATTGTTTACACATGATTCTCATTTATGTAAATTTTGTATCTTTATTTCAACAATATTTAACCCGTTCCCTGTATCTCAGCCCAAATTGATGGAAGGAACATCTAAAATGAAGTCAATGAAAGAGAAACTGTTCCCTGCCAAAATAAACTCCCGAAAAGTTGTTTTCATACCCGTGTTTTTCTTGTTTTCCTGTACTAATCCGCTTGCAAATAAAAGCGAAAATAACGTCCGGCAAATTGCTTCTTTTCAAAAAGAAAAAACTTCCGGAACAACCGATTCTTTTCCAATTAATTACATTATTCAAAACAGCAGGAGCAGGAAATTGTATTACGATCTGAGCAAACTTTACCGGATGAAACTGAAGCGGATCCAACCTTCTTTTTTTAAAAAGTGGTTCGATCAAACCCCTGTAAACATTTCCGAAAATGAGCAGATCGTTTTCCGTTTTTCACCGGATGAAGCCTATTACTTTTTTGATTATCAGGATTCAGATTCTGTTTTTTTCTGTTCGATCCTGGAGTACCTGGATCATCACCAGACGTTCCGGATGTATCATTTTACGATTGATAAACAACGGCAAGTAATCGTTCACTCAGATTGGGTAGCGATTCAAAGCCGCAAAAACGGGTATTGCGTGCATGACCGGATGAACTACAATCCGAAAGGAAATAAACTCACTGTAAACTCTAAAATTATCAGTGTGTTCCACAATTTTTGCGGGCGCATACAATCCGTTAAAGAAACATTCTGTTTTTCAATAAACGGAACTACCCGAAAAACACTGAAGCGCTAATCAAAATCCCACTACATCCGCTTCATTCGTAATTCTTCCGGAAAATCTTTGCTGAAACAAAGCAAAGCTCCAAATTACCCCTAACTTTGTGGTATGCTTCAAAAATTCCGGTACCATATTTTACTTCATCTCGTAATCTTCATGTGGGGTTTTACCGGGATTTTGGGAAAGTTAATTCACATTGATGCGCAATACCTGGTTTGGCACCGCATCCTGATTGCTTTCGTTTCCTTATTGATCGGCTTGTATTTTCTGAAAATGCCTATGCGGATCCGCAACCGGAAAACGATGCTTAAAGTTTTTGGAGTAGGAATTCTCGTTGCTTTGCACTGGATCGGTTTTTATACTTCCATCAAGTTGTCTACGGCTTCCCTCGGAATCTTGTGTTTATCCACAACAACCCTGCATGTTACGTGGCTGGAACCTTTGGTTTTCAAAAAACGCTTTTCACCGGTAGAATTTCTCTTTGGTTTGCTCGTAATTTTCGGAATCTATTTTGTGTCGGATAATTTCAATGAGGAACAATACCTCGCTTTGGCAATCGGATTGTTGGCAGCGCTTCTGGCGGCTCTTTTTTCTGTTTTCAATGCAAAACTGGCTGAGGAAGTTCCGTCCTCTGCTATTACGCTGCACGAAATGGGAATCGGCCTGGTATTTATTTCCGGAATGTTGTGGTATAATGGAAAAATGGACGCCGGTCTTTTTCAAATGACCTGGAGCGATTTCGGATGGTTGTTGTTCCTTGGAGTTTGCTGTACTTCTTTCGCGTTCATTGCAACGATTGAAGTGATGAAGCGTTTGGGAGCTTTCACCGTTTCTTTAAGCATCAACCTGGAGCCGGTTTATACCATTCTCCTTGCCATTCCGATCTTGCACGAAGACGAATTATTGAATGGAAATTTCTACGCTGGTTCGGCCATGATTATCCTGGTTGTGATTGCCAATGCGATCTACAAGGCAAAACAACGCGAGCGAGAGTTGAAAAAGGGACAAACCGAATAATTCCAACCATCGGGTATTGGTACTTTTTCCGCGTCCGGAAGTAATTTCCCAATATTACGACAGCTCCCTGTTTTCAAGGCTTTCAGAACAATTCAAGCCAAAAGAATCACTTTCTTCAAACGCATGATTCACTCGGATTTACCTTCCAAAGACGCGCTTGTTTTTACAAACCCAGGAATAATCTCCATTCCTGCGCCTGGTGTTCATTCATTACCCGTGGGAATTTATTCTGAGAACCAAGCTTTCCTTTTTCTTCCATAAATTGATAGAAGTTGTTCACATCTGTTTGATATGAAACCGGGGATTTCAAGGTATTGTATTTTCTAACGGATGCGTAATCATCGTTCAACTCACACAGGAACTCGTCCACGGTCTTCATCACCAGATCACTGTCCATCGGTTTTTCGGTTCCAAAACACCAGTAGTGTCTTTGCTCTTCCGTATTGGCGTACAAACAGAATTCAGGAATGGCAACATTCAGCTTTTCTCCGGCTTTCATAATCGCCATATTGATGTTATCCAGTGATAAATGTTCTCCTACCAAACTCAAGTATTGCTTGATGCGGCCACTGATGCGGATTTCACGTCGTTCCAAATCTACGAATTGCACCAAATCTCCCACCAGGTAACGCCACAAACCGGCATTGGTTGAAATAACCAAAGCATAATCTTCTTTCGTCGTTACCTCATCTACTGTCAGCGCTTTTGCTTCCGGTTTCAGGTTTCCGTATTCATCAAAATTATCCCTGTTGAATGGTACAAATTCGAAGAAAATTCCGGATTTAAGCAGCAACTGCATTCCATTGCTTTCTGCTCTTTTCTGGTAAGCAAAATATCCTTCCGAAGCCAGGTAGGTATTTAGAATGTGTACCTTCTTTCCACACACTTTTTCAAAGCGTTTCAAATAGGGTTCCACATAAACTCCTCCGGACAAATACAACTCCAAATTCGGCCAGATATCGTGAATAGAATTTACCTTGTATTTCTCGATGATGCGTTCCATTAACATGATGCACCAACTTGGAATTCCGGCAATGGTACTGATATCCCATTCCGGAGCTTTTTCCACCATGCGGTCCAGCTTTTGATTCCAATCCTTTATTGCTGCAGTTTCCGCATCCGGTTTGGTGAGCGGAAGCAGTACAACGGAAGTGTGTTTCTTTAAGATTCCGGACAAATCACCTTCATAGTGCTTTCCTTTTTTCTCCGGTTTGGACGAACCTCCAACAGCTATTAATGATTTTTGGTAAAATCCATCCGACAAATTTAAGTTGGCAGTTGCGGTGAATTGTTTGATCGTATTTCGCTGAAAAGAGCGAATCATTTGCTTGGTTACAGGAATGCGTTTACTCGGCGAACCTGTTGTTCCGGAAGAAAGGGCGAAATATTTGATCTTGCCCGGCCACGTTACATCCGCTTCATCGTCCAGGGAGCGGTGCAGCCAGGTTTGATAAAGTTGATCGTAATCGCGAATTGGAACGGCTTTTTGAAAATCCGCTACCATATTTTCAGATTCAAGGATCGACTGAAAATTATAGTGATAACCAAACTTTGTTTCCTCTGCAAACTTCAACAACTTCGTTAATACTCTTATCTGGTCCTTGAAATCCAGTCCCTTCAGTGCATTTCTCCGTGCAGAAAACTCGGTAGTCTTTTTAAGCAATTTCCCGATTATTGGCATCTTTTCTCCATTTTTTAGTAGCTACAAAAGTAGCGTAATCCTAGCAAAAGTGAGAAAAAACAACGACTTATTGTTTTATTAACGTCTTATTTTTAATATTGAACTAAGAAATGGATTCACGCATCTAAAGCTTTGATTACATTTGCACTACTATTTAAAACCCAGAAAAGCTCCTTATGGAAAAAAAGACCATTATTGTTCCACATGACTTCACTTCAGTTGCCGAAAATGCTCTGAATCATGCTATTAATACTGCAAAAATAACCGGTGCGGAGATTTTACTCCTTCATGTTGTGGCAAAAGAGAAGGCTGTAAGTGAGGCAGAAGAAAAGCTGAAGGCTGTTATTGAAAATCATAAGGAACAAATAAAAATCACTCCATATATCCGCGTCGGGAATATTTTTGACGATATCGGCGATTTCGCATCTGAAAACCATGCAGAGTTAATCTTCATGGGAACTCACGGACAAACAGGCTGGCAGCACATCACCGGTAGTTATGCGCTGAAAGTAATTACGCATTCAACCGTTCCGTTTATTGTTGTTCAGGACAAACCGATCAAGGAAACGGGTTACGATGACATCGTGGTTCCGTTGGATTTGAACAAGGAAACAAAACAAAAACTGGCATATGTTGCCAATATCGCAACGTATTTCAAGTCCCGAGTTCACGTCATTACTCCCGATGAGACGGATGAATTTTTACGCCACCAGGTAAAAGCAAACATTCAGTTTGCCGTGCGTTTTTTCCACGAAAGAGGCATTGACGTAACAACGAAAGTGGTTCCTACCAGCGGTTTCGATAAAGAAGTGGTAAAACATGCCGTTTCATTGGATGCGGATTTGATTGCTATTATGAACCTGAACCGCAATAACATGCTTGGAGTAATCACAGCAAATCACGAGCAGTACATTCTAACCAATGACGCTCAAATCCCTACATTGATTGTCAATCCGGTGGCAGGAAAATACGGAAGCAGCGTATTATTCAGCTAGAAGATTAAGCACATATAAAACAAAAAAGTCTGCAGGTTTGCAGACTTTTTTGTTTTATGATTTCTTTTCTTAGTTCTTGAAAAAGCGGTATCGCACACCTCCCGTAGCTTTATCTTCCTGAAGCCACAATGTGTCGATGTTTCTGGTCATAACAAACGGTGTTTGAACACCCGCAAAGTTCATGATGAATTTCTTTTTCCCGAACAAAACAGACTGCTTCACCTTGTAAAGGTATGTTCCACTGGCAAAAGCCGTGTCGTTTCTTTTCCAATCAAATGTTTTGTAATCCACGAAAGTCAGTCGCTGACTGTTTGCAGAAGAAGATGTGTCTTCAAAAAAAGTACTGTCATTCGTCGTAGAAACCCAGTTCCAGGAAGTTCCCTCCAAACTGATTGAAGGAGTTGTTTCCTTTTTGGTACAACTGAAAATTGTAAGGGCAAATAGCGTAAAAACAGCAAACCTCATCTTGATTTTTTTTTCAAAGATATGCATTCGATCAGAATTAGTCTTTATACTCATCCCTCAACAAACGCTCTTCTACTTCTTTTAAGTTTTGCATTTTCTTGGCTTGTCTGCTGGCAATGGCTGTTGGCGTGAAATATTTGTGCATATTCAAAAACGCAACCTGCATGTTGTCCCACTGACGATCACCGTCTATCTTTCCGTGCTCGCGCAGCTCTCTTCTCAGTCGGTCTGCAATTTCATGGAAATCATCTCTTCCCAGGTAATCCAAATCCGCATCGCAGATAATCTGCTCCAGTTTGTTTTTCGGTTTGTGCGGGATTTGTGTTACGAAAATGAGTTCTTTGATCTGTGCAATGTGCTGATCGGAATATCCGTATTTCGGCAAAATTTCTTCTGCCATTCGCGCTCCGATCGGTTCGTTTTTCTCGTAGTTTTCCACAAATCCGGCGTCATGATAGGTTGCTGCAGATTTCAACAGGAACAAGCCTTCATCCGTTACTCCTTCCAATAAAGCATACCGTTCCACTGCGCGCACCACATCTTTCGTGTGTTCGATACTGTGATAATGAAGCATTGGAGACAAGCCTTTTTCCAGCACTTTCATAATGTGGCGTTCTGCTTTGTAATAGTTGATACTACTATATAAATGCAGGTTTACGATTTGCTGGAAGCGCTCATTCGGGTACAAGCCTTCTCCTCCGACAGAAAGTTCCGGTTTGATCCGTTCAACCGTAAACATTTCGATCAGGCCCTTGCTTTTCGTTCTTACTTTTCCACGGTAAGTACATTCAAAATAAGGTTCTATCAGTTTAAAGGTTGAACCCGAAATCGTTACTCTTCCCGGTTCGCCCATCATTTCCATTCGCTGAGCCTGGTTTACAGTTGCTCCCCAGATATCATACGCCAGTCTTTCCGAACCGATCACTCCGGCGGTTACTTCTCCGGTATTGATTCCCAGGCGCAATTCCCAATATTCCGTTCCGTTCTCAATGGCTTCTTTTTTCAGTTGTGCAATGTAATCCTGGATCTGAAGCGCAGCCAAAACCGCATCGATCGGGTTGGTGTTGTTTCGAACGGGAACTCCGCCGGCACACATGTATGCATCGCCGATCGTCTTAATCTTTTCGAGGTTGTTTCGTACGATGATTTCATCAAACTTCCGGAAGTAAACATCGAGTTTATTTACCAGGTCCGTCGGTTTGAGGCCTTCCGCAATTTTGGTAAATCCGACAAAATCTGTAAACAACACCGAAACCGTTTTGTAAGCCCTTGCGGATGCACGGCCTTTCGTTTTCAATTCTTCAGCGGTTGACTCCGGGATAATGTTTCGCAACAATTTTTCCGTTTTGTCTTTTTCTATTTGCAGTAATCTTCGTTGTTCTTCAACTTTGTTTTTCTCTTCTTCGATGACTTTCTTCTGAGATTCGATTTTCATGTTTTGCGCGCGGATTTCTTTTGTCCGCTCCACAATCTTCATTTCCAGACGAACCTGGTCTCTGCGCGCCAAATCTATCCTCGACCGGATAAAAACAATGATCACAATGGTCAAAATCAGCAATACCGCCACCCAAAACCACCATTTCCACCAAAAAGGAGAAGCTACTTCAATGTTCATTTGCGTGCTTGCCTGAACCCAATCTCCATCCACTCTCCGAACATATACTTTCAACACATACGATCCGGGAGTTAAGGAAGTGAAGTGAATTTCACTGGATGAGCCCAAAAACACGGAGCCTTCGTCCAGGCCTTCCAACTCGTATTTGAATTGCAGCAAATCGCGGTTGATCAGATCGGTCGGAACAAAACGAATCGTAAAGCTGCGTTGATTGTATCTCAGCTTAATCTCCGATTGATAGGAAAATGCGTCTTTAAAAGGTGCATCTTTATCTCCCGGACGCAGCCACTGATCATCAAAACGGAATTTCAGAAAGTTCACATAAACTTCTTCATTTCGTTCCTGCAGTGAAATCGGGTTGAAAAAATTATATCCTTCAATTCCCCCGAAATACAGCTCACCGGTTCCCGAAAGCAGGTAAGCACCCGTATTGAATTCGTTGCTCATCAATCCGTTTACTTCTGAATAATTGGTGCATTTCTCCTGCAAGATATTGAATCTGCATAGTCCTTTGTTCGTACTCAGCCACAGGTTTCCTTTTTGATCCGGAAGGATTCCGTAAACAAAATTATTGGGCAAACCCTGTTTTCGTGTAAACGGAGTTACTTTTCCGGTTTTCAGATCCAATTTCAGTAAGCCCGAACCGGAAGAACCCAGCCAAAGCGTTGATTCATCTTCCTGGTAAATGCTTGAGATCACATCTCTGCTCGCTTTTAGAATGGATTTGTTTTGCGCATACGGCACAATCTGCATTCCGCCGCTTTTATGCGTTTCTAAGATGTTGATTCCCCCAACGCCGGTAGCGAAATAATACATTCCGTTTAATCCCTTGTATGCAACCCGGCACACTCCGGCTCCGATCGTTGTTTTTGGGTTTTGAGGGTCGTAAACGAAAGGAGTAAAATCACCTGTTTTTTTGTCATACAACAACACTCCTCCTTTTGTAGCAATAAAAAACTGTTTTTTTTTGTAAGGTGTGATTTCATAAACCCGTTGAAAAGCGGACGGATTTGCAATTCCTTTGTAATTGATTTTTTTGAAGGTTCCTTTTCCGTTTTGGATCACCAATTCATACAACCCGTCATTGGCTCCAACCAATAAATGCTCTTTATCCAGCAAATGAACAGAAACAATGCTCTTTTCGTTGTAATCGTCTGATTTTGAAATGTAATAATGCTTGAAAAGTCCGGTTTTCCGGTCCAATTCCGAAATGGCGAAATCCGTTGCAATAAAGACTTTGGTAAGATCTTGTGATTCCGCAAAGCCCCAAACGCTTTCCGAAGGAAGTCCCAGGCTCAGATTCGCCGCTGGTCCGACTCCAAAAAACTCGTCGTTTTTCGGGTTGAAGCCACTTAATCCGCGCAAGGTTCCAATCCAGATCGTGCCGTTTCCGTCACAAAACAATTCGTTCAGTTCATTGAACAGGATTCCGTTTTTTTGAAAAATATCTTTTTTGCTGAATGTAATGCGGTAGCCGTCGTGCGAACTGTTCACGCTGATCAATCCGTTGTTTACCGTTGCAATGTAGAATTCGGCGGTGGATTTCACGTACACATCCGAGAATTCTTCGATTCCGTAATCTTCCCCGATGAATTTCAAAAAAGGAAAGAGTTTTTGAGTTTTGACGTCAAACAACCACAAGCCTTCATTACTGGATAGGATGTAGCTGTTTTCGGAAAACAATTCCACATCCGAAACCAGCCAGGTTTTCCGGATCCTGGGCGGAGCCATGGATTTCCATTTTTGTGTTTTGACGTTGTAGATGTAAACACCCACGTCTTCAAAGGAAACCAGCAGTTCCTGTTTTGTAATGAATTTGATATAGTGAATCCGTTTGGAAGGAATGGATCCTGTTAAAAAGGAGATCTTTTTGGTTTTCCGGTCGTATTTTGCCAAGCCGTGAGTAGACGATCCTACCCAGATATTTCCGTTGTATTCTTCTGAAATTCCTTCAATGGAAAGATTATTGTCGTCCGATGCCAGAAGTGAGCGGAAGTTTTCCTTTTTGGGATTGTACACCGAGATTCCGTCGGCGGTTCCGAACCACAATTCCCCGAACTGATCTTTCAGACCGCAATGAATATAGGAACTCGCCAAACCCGGAGTGTCATCAGAAGTATATACTTCAAACTGCTGACCATCAAACCGGTTCAAGCCATCCTGCGTTCCCAGCCACAAAGTTCCCACTTCATCCTGGACAATAGTCGTCACAGAACTCTGCGAGAGTCCATCGTTAATAGAAAAATTTCTAAAACGATACGAGACTTGACTTATCGCGCTAGTAGTAGTAAACGCAACAACAGCTCCAATTCCTATTAGTCGAACGAGCATCTTGTATTCATTTCGTTTATTCAACGAATAAATTACTGAAAGGTTTCATTATCAAAGTTTAAGCTTTCTTGTCAGCAGTTCCTGCTTTGTTCGCAGCTGCTGCTGAAGCTTCCATATCGCGGTCAAACAAGTAGAGCCCTCCTTTGTCTCCACCGATCAAACGTAATTTATCCAAAATTCCACGTGCCAGTGCTTCTTCTTCCAATTGCTCGGAAACGTACCATTGCATAAAATTGTGTGTAGAATAATCTTTTTCCTGCAAACAAATATCTACCACGCTATTGATACTTTCTGTAACCATTAATTCGTGTTCCAGCAACAATTCGAAAACGCGTTCCAAAGAATCGAATTCTACAGGAGGCTGCGGAACTGAAGGAACGATAGCAACTCCTCCGCGCTCATTCACAAACTTTATCAGCTTCAGCATGTGGAAACGCTCTTCGTCCGAATGCGTGTACATAAACTTTGCGGTTCCGTTCAAGCCGTTGTTTTCAGCCCAGGAAGCCATCGCCAGGTAGTATTGAGAAGAAGAAGATTCTTTTTGAATTTGGTCATTTAATGCCACTTCAATTCGCTTATTCATTGCTGTAATTTTTGTTCTGTTTCTCTCAAAGTTACCATTTTAAGATTAGAATTAAAGCCCCCAAAGGCTAATAAATTCTATTTTATAAACAATCTAAGTTAGGTCGAAACAAAATCTGGAGATTCGTCATTCGTTTTGTGATGCTTCTTGTTGTTATTCTGGGTTATTTTTTCGTAATGTTCCAACCCAATCCGCAAGCGTTTTTCAATGGATTTCCGCAAGCGTTTCGGACTCAAAACGGTAATTCCGTCGCCAAACGCAAGAAACTCCTTTTCCAGTTCAAAATTATGGATGACATACAGTGAAAGTGTTGCTCCGCGCTCATCTTCTTCCAGTGTTCGCTGTGATTCGTGCAAAGGTTTTGAAATAACATAAGGCGCGTGACGGCTGTTCACCCGGAAGATGACCTGTTCGGGTTTGTCTTTCAACGAACGGGTTACACCAATGCACGTTTTGAAATAATCGTCCACATCAAAAAATGGATCCTGGTAAGGCAGGCGGTAATTCTCGTAGACATATTTCATCCGGTCGAGCGCCAGAATGAATTCCTTTTCCTCGTTATGTGTCGCACAAAGCAAAAACCAGCGATTCCGGAATTCCTTCAGTTTATACGGGTTTATCTGCATCACCGTTGGTGTTTTTGCCTTGAAACTCTGGTAGTGAATGTCGAGTACTACTTTTTTCTGAATGGCTTTCACCAAATGATCAATCCATTCCAAACCCGGCAGCCGGTGATTGGTTTCCAGTTCAATGATCTCGCGCTGTTCACTGTTCGAAGACAGAATTTTTCCTTCCAGTTTCGAAACCATTTCCTGCATTTCCCGGAAATAACCGAATCCTTTGAATTGCTTCAAAACATTCAGTACTTCTTTCATCGTTCCCAGGTCGCTTTCGCTCAGAGGAATGTTCGTAATACTGTAATCCTTCTCTTCGTAAGTGTAATAGCGTTTGTCTACGACAACAATCGGTGCGTTGTAGCCCAGTTTATCGCTGCGCATGTTTTGCAGATCGAGCTGAACGGTTCGTTTGGAAACTCCTCCAACTCCTTCGTATTCATACAAAGCATCCGCACAAGCTTCCACCAAGTCTTCCAAAGTCCATTTCCGAAACCTGTTTTGCAAACATTTATCGATGGTTTTATAGCGAATTAACGCGTGTTTTGATACCGGCATACCCGAAAATTACATTTTTCTGTGTAAAGTAGAAAACAATGTGCGCAATCTATTTACGTAGTTTGAAATAATTCAAACTAAAATTCGGATATAACCTCTTATTTTTCAAAGTAAACACACATTTTTATAAAAATACATTTATCTGCGCAAATCAATTGCGTAGTGTGTCTAAATCTTTGTCCCATCAAACAAAACAGCTTACGTTCTTTGAAATTGTTTGATACGGAAATTCGCGCTTTGCAAACGAGTTGTTGGTTTATCCGCCACATTGTGCATCAGACTCTGTCGAAATGTATCCAGTTGCAAAGAATGCTGTTTTCTACGTACATGTACGCCGGTTCGAATCCGGCAGTCGCTGAAAACGACTTCGCTTAGTCTGGTTATAGCAATGT
>NZ_JASLCN010000506.1 GCF_030151805.1 Fluviicola sp. | reverse complement strand
AGCTAGAATATTGATCATTGGTAACATTTGTTCAGCCTTATCCCAGTAAATCAAATGTTCATCTGGTAGTTGTCGGATAGACTCCAAAATCAGATTCCATTGCGGTTGAATTTGTTCAAGCTCATCAATATTATTTTCGATCCCAGGAAAAACCTTATTTGTAAATATCAATAGGGCATTTCTTTCAAGAGTAATATTGTAAGCTAGTGTTCTAAGTGAATGAAGAAAATTAATTTCTGAATGATTAGTGTAATCTTCGTTATCTAATCTTTGAAAGGTTTTAGCATCACAATTTTTACAAAATCCATAGAATAAAGACGTTTTGTCTTTTCCTTTTAGTAACAATTTTCTCTTTGTTTTATGGAAAGTAGACAAGGTTTTATTTTCTTCAAAATCCACATGTGGGATATCTTCAAGATGATAAATTGATATTCCGTTATTTGCTGTTTGTGATTCCAAAAGAGATAACACTCTACTTTCCGAGATCGAATGAGAGCCGATACAAGGTTCTGGACAATCATCAAAAAAACAAGAACTACTCTCAAGCTTAAGCATCTTGGGAAGTAGTTTTTGTAATTCATGAAGTTTTTTGTTTAAGTCTGAATTCACTTTTTAAGTTATTTATTGTCTTTTGAAGGTTTTAACACCCGTCAAAATCAAATTTTGTCACAAAATCATCTAAACTTCCTGATAACGGATCCAGTATCTTTTCTTGTTCTCTAGCCCATTTAATCCACTCTAGAACCTTATTCGTTTTTTCTTTAGAGCTAGATTCTACTGCATCAATGAGTCCTTTAACTTTTTGGGAAAGGTGCCATTGATCGGCAAATTGTTTCAATACGTCAATCTTATTTTCATCCCATTTTTCTTTGGCGATTTCTGTTTCATGGATAGCGGCTATTCGTCTGCGTTCTTCGTTGTATGCATCATTTTTAGCTCTTTTGATTTTGTCGTCTTCAGCTTTCAATTCAATAGCGGCTATTATTCTAGACAGTTGCTTCTCTATCGAAAGTTTACCATCTTTCCATTCCGTCTTAAATATAGAGCCAATTTTCAATGCCAAGATTCCATTAGGAATTAGTTCGGAACTCCTGCTGCCAGGTATCTCCAATCGATTAGATTTTTCCAGGCAATTGATATGATATGTTTCACCGTTAACGGTAATCCAATTATCCGAGTGAGTGAGTTCCCATTGATGTCCTCTTGCTTTTGACAATTTGATAAACGCGTTCATGAATCGCAAAGCTCGCGGAACTGTTTCTTTAGTCACACTGATAATAAGTTGACCTTGACACGTCACATTTGAAACCATTCCAGTCACTGAATTTGGTTTCTGTGATTCCAAAGTTGCTTTTACTGGTAAGATCATCGGATCAGGATCTAATAGACTTTCTGGAACCTTGACTAAATTTGGGTGTTGTTTCTCAATTTCTTTGATTAATTCTTCAAGTCTCGTTAAAGAGAGCTTCGTTACAACTTCCTTTTCCCGACCCAATAACTTAATCTGAATACCCTGCCATTTTTCAGAAACTGGAAGCTTTCCCTTTGCAGGTGTTTTGCCGTATTGTACTTTTTTCCAATATCCAAGCAGTGGAAGTGGAACCTCATACTTCTTACAGGTTTTTCGAATGAGATATTCTGTAGTATCGTATTCCTTGGCAATTGATCCCAAAGGTTTGGACCAAACTAATTCGTGTAAGGTTTCTCTAGTGAAGTTCATATGGATTAATATGTTAAAGATTCAAATTATTCCATATTTATTGGAAAAATTCTTTCATAAGACAATCCAAAAAGGAAGGGATCACAAATATTAGATCCTATTGAATAATCACAATTGAAACACCTTAGCCAGCTTTTAAAATCATTACATTTTTTAAAAAGACTCCAATAAATTTTGCGATATACTACTTGACTTTTTACCCCACAACAGTTACAATTATTTAGAGCATAGAATTCTAAATGATTTCTTTCAGCTTCAGCGAAACGTTCGGCACGTTCTTTTGGATTCTCATAATCCATCTCCTTATAGTCTTTGTTATCCCGGCGATAAAAATCTTGAGTCATGGAAGATCTACCCAGTTCTTTCAAGTGATTTATGTATAAAAGAATGTCAGCAACCTCACTTCGCTTTTGATGATTTGATCCGTCTTGGAAGTTAAACTTGACATCCTGTAAACTTGTTATAATATCAATCCCAGTTGGGGTGATGAAATAATGTGGTTCAAAATCAATAGTTCTTTTATCTAAATCCATTATTTTTTTGATTATTGGAATTATTTCCTGAGTAATTAGGTATTCATAAGCGAACTGATTTGGATATGTTGTTCCGTTATGCATAATCCTGTTTCTCCAATCAGCAAGAATGTCTAGTGCAGTGATGGCTTTTTTTTCATTGATGAATTCCCATTTGTTCAATTTTTCGATATAGAGCTCACTTTCCTTATTGATAGATTTAAAAGCTTGCTTTAAACGTTTTAGAGATTCTGCAAACTCTATTGTTTTGATTTGATCAGCAGAAAGATTTCCATCAAAAAAAAGAAAAAGTTCCTCTTCCTTTTCCAAGAACTTAACTGCTAAATATGGATTGATACTCCGAAGAACGTCTTTTATAAAAAGTTCAAAAAATCTATGAAAACCTAAAATAGATTGTGACAAGTTGTAGTGCAGGACAGCACTAGAAAATGCCTCTTGAGTCCAGTCATTTGTTTCAACAATCAAATGAAGTGTGTGTTTTTGATCCAAAAAAGTCGAGAAGTAGTGAGAAAATGCACTTCTAAGTGAATCATAATACAAGGGAGTTCCAACCGTATAATCACGGCCAATTTTCACCTCATTAGCCTTAAAAAAGGCTTTCAAATCATCCATATAAGTTGTTGTTTATAATAAAACAAAAGCTGGTTCTTTAATATTTTTCATAAATCTATCTCAACAAATTCGGCAGGTACTGAGATATTTAAAATTCTGTTTTGTACAATTGATCCAATTCAAAATCAATTTGATCAATTCTGTTTTGTACAGTTTCTAATCTACTGAGGAAGTATGAAGCGTCTTTGTTCCCTGCAACTATCTTATATGAGAACTCTTTCAAATGGTCAAATAAGAATTCTTTCATTGAAACTAATTTGAATGCAATAAATAGATACGGAAGATTAATTATCAAAAGAACAATTCCATACCAAGTTAGTACACTTTCAATCGAAAATGATTTAAAGATCAAGTATCCCATTAAATTCAAAAAGACAAATATTCCGATCAAAATTCGAATTATCTTTTTCCAAAGCTTCTGACTTTGTTCGTTAAGTTTCTTTTCTAGATTTATAACATTATTACGATCATCTATCAATAATTGCTTTTCATTTTCAAGGTCTTTTATTCTTCTTAATCTTTCTGCTTCTCTATCCGTTTGTTCATCATCCGGTGAGGATGATTTATAGAAATGCAAAAAAAGAAGTACCAAAACAATCCCTATAATCAGATATATTATCCAATTATTATTTTTCCTTTCATTCATCTAATCCATTTTACCAACTGAGACCTCAAAAAAAATCAGCTATTTTCAATATTACCATACCAACCTTCATTTCGAGCTAAATCAATTAATTCTTCTAATTCTTCAGCAGAACCTATTCTTGCTTGCCCCCTTGCGGCTTGTAAGTTTCCATTGGGTCTTCTCCAAATAAATCGGTATCCAAATTCTGGATCCTCACCATTATCATACAAATATTCACACCACTGAAAACAAAGTCTCCAATTACCTTCTAAACCGTTTGTAACTTCTCTTATTATTCTTACCACTGTAGCCATTTACTATGTTTATTTAATTATTCTATTGTCCCCAAACCACTAGAAAAATCATTGATTTACAATTACATTCAATTCTATATTCCCAACTTCCTTTAAATAGTTCGATGTAACGCCCAATAATGTCATAATTGATTCGGAAACGTTTTGTTTCGAAAGACTTGGTTGAACAATAAATATTTCAAAATTCATTGGTTTTCTGTTTTTTGCTATAGTAAGTAATCTTTCAAGATCCTGACGTGTGCCTTTTTCTAAGCGGCTTCTTTCATCACCATTTCTGATTTTAGTTTCTCTTCTTAGCAAATGTTGAAAGAACTCTAAACCACTTTTATGTTTCCAATGAATTGATTTTTGAGCTTGACCACAGACTTCATAGAAATTATCTACTCTTGTGTTCACCAGACCATCTTTAGCAAATTTCAAGTGATAGAATTGCACATTTATTTCAGTTGGAGTCTCTTTAATGGTTATAACGTCTGCTATTTCACCTGAGTAATCATCATCATAAATGATATCGAAATCTTGAGTTTGTAAGTCTTGTATTACCTTGTATTGAATTGAATCAGTTTTTAGAGGAAGTATTCCTTGAGCTTCTTTGCTCAAATCAACACCGTTCCAATCCCAATCTATCAAATTGTCTGTAGAATAAGGTTGAATAGTATGCTTTAACTGCACATATTCATTTCCTTGAAGCGCAGAACCATCAGCAAACCAAATAATCGGAGGGTTTTGGTTCAAATATTCAAGTAGATCAGATGATTGTGTGCCAATACTGATTTCACTTTGGACAGCATCTAATTTGGTTATTTTAAAATTCGGAAATGAAGTTCCATCTTGTTCAGGATCAGTAAACAGCTCTTTCTTAAATTTAGCTGTTCCTGCTGGAGTAATAATTTGAAATTCGATCTC
>NZ_JASLCN010000350.1 GCF_030151805.1 Fluviicola sp. | reverse complement strand
GCCAAAAAACCAAAAAATGGGGCATTTTCCCGAAACCGGGTATTTCCGATGAAGACATTGAAAACGTCAGCGAATTCGGAGCCTTACTTAAGAACAAATTAGAAACCAATCAAGAAGACACGTTCCAGGATGCATTGATCGCAAAAGGGGGTGTCATTATTCCCATATCCATTTTATTCATTGAATCCAGAGCTAAAAAGCTTTTTTTAATTTGGGCGAACCTGATTACCAGTAAAACAGAGAAAGGCGGAAACCGGAAGTTCTGGGTGAACTTCTTCAAATATTACTTGATTTTCGCTTTATTTATCGTTTCACCGATAGTTTTAACGATATATCATATCTTTGTACGCCCCTTTACAGGAAGACATATTAAACGCGAATTAGCATATTACAGAGGCACTCAATTGAGATAAAGAATGAGTTTGAAGGAAGTATACATTACACGTACGGCATCTTTTTTACCGAATAATCCCATTTCCAACGATGAGATGGAAGATTACTTGGGTCTAATTAATGATCGTGCATCCAAATCACGAAGAATCGTTTTGCGCAATAACGGAATTAAGAGCCGTCATTATGCGATTGATAAAACTGGTCAGGCAACCCATACCAATTCACAAATGGTTGCACTTGCAATTCGCAAGTTGTTTGAAAACAAGCCCGAAGAGATCAAAGAATTAGATCTGATCAGCTGTGGAACTTCTTCCCCGGAACAAATGATGCCGTCTCACGGTGTAATGGTTCACGGATGGTTGCCCGAATCAGGAAATATTGAAGTGGTTTCTCCGGCAGGGGTTTGCTGCTCCGGAATGCATGCAATGAAATATGCTTACATGTCTATTTTGACCGGAATGAGCAAAAAGGCGGTTTCATCTGGTTCTGAGCGTTTGTCGCGCGTTTTGCGTTCCGACCAGTTCGAATTGGAAATTCAGAGACTAATCGAATTGGAAGAAAATCCGTTCATTTCTTTCGACAAAGATTTCCTGCGTTGGATGCTTTCCGACGGTGCGGGTGTTTTCATGCTCGAAGATCAAAAAAGCAAAGACGGGATTTCCTTACGCATCGACTGGATGGAAGGAATTTCTTTTGCCAATCAGATTGAAGCATGTATGTACATGGCTTCCGAAAAAAATCCGGACGGTACCTTGAAAAGCTACATGGATTTTGAACCTCAGGATATGATTGAGAAATCCATCCTGAGCATCAAACAGGATGTGAAATTACTGGATCAGCATATCGTGAAACTGGGTTTCAAAAAAATGTACGATACCCTCACAGAAAAAGGCATCAAAAAAGAAGATATTACGTGGTTCCTTCCACACATGTCGAGCTATTTCTTCGCAGATAAAATCTACGATGAATTGGTTACATACGATTACGAGATTCCGAAAGAACGTTGGTTTACCAACCTGGAAACGCGTGGAAATGTAGGTGCAGGATCCATTTACCTGATGGTAGACGAATTGTTCAACAGCGGTAAATTGAAAGCAGGTGACACGATCCTGCTTGCAGTTCCTGAAAGTTCAAGATTCTCATACGTTTTTGCGTACTTAACTGTTTGCTAAATGAAAAAGTCCGAAGTTCCTCAAGATAAAAGTGCTCTTGAACATTTTACAAGGGAGGTTTGTTATGTTAAGAACGAAGAAGGACATTACGATACTGAATTAAGTACCGGCTGGGAAACCAAAAAAGTAGCTTTAGATGAAGCCTGGAAGGAAATCGAACGAAGAACTTCCGATGCAAAAGAGAAAATAAAAAACGGTGAGGCAAGTCCTATTCTTTTCTTTATGGAAGAAAAATTGATGGATCTGACTGTTTTATCAGGCTATACAGGCATTTGGAAATTCCGGATCAAAAGACATTTGAAACCGGGAGCATTCAACAAATTAAACGACGCTGTTCTCAAAAGATATGCAGACGCGTTTGAAATTTCCGTTAACGAACTCAAAAACTTCAAAGCTTAGTGTCAGAATTTATTCATCACCAAACAGCGCATTGTGAAAATGGCGTAACAGTAAGTCTGTTAAAGCACCAAGGTGTTGATTTCATTTCAGAGCCTTTGGCTTTCGGAATGGGTTCCGGACTATTCTATATTCATATTCCGTTCATGACCGTGAATAATGGTCCGGCTATTTCGTTCAGAACCATGCCCGGAGCTATTTTCAAGCGTACGTGTAAAGCACTGGACGTAAAGGTTGAACGCAAAAAATTCAAAGATCCGAAAGAGGCCATGGCGTTTTTGGATTCAAAATTGGCTGAAGGAATTCAGGTTGGATGTCAGGTTGGTGTATTTCACTTGCCTTACTTCCCGAAGGAATACCGTTTTCACTTCAACGCACACAACCTGATCGTTTTCGGAAAAGAAGGAGACCGTTACCTGGTAAGTGATCCGGTAATGGAAATAACAACTTCTATCAGTGCCGAAGAATTGGAAAAAGTACGTTTTGCAAAAGGCGCACTTGCTCCGAAAGGACACATTTATTACCCGGTTGAGGTTGGAAGTATTACTCAGGAACAAATCAAAAAAGCAATTGTGAAGGGAATCAAGCGCAATTGCAGAGATATGCTGAAAATCCCGGGATCCGTTGCCGGAGTGAAAGGAATTGTCTACACCTCTAAGAAAATCAGAGGCTGGAGAGAAAAATTGGGTTCGCGCCAGGCCGCATTGCATTTAGGACAAATCGTTCGGATGCAGGAAGAAATCGGAACAGGTGGTGGTGGATTCCGCTTTTTGTATGCTGCATTCTTAGAAGAGGCTGCTGCCATTATGCAAAACGACGAATTGCTCCGTGTTTCCGAAAAAATGACCAAAGCTGGTGATTTGTGGAGAGACAGCGCTCTTTTGATGTCTGGAATCTATAAAGGCCGTTTAACAGAACAAAAAGACTTTGACGCCTGCGCAGACCTTTTGGTAAAGATCAGCGAAGTAGAAAAAGACGCTTTCCAGGATCTGGCGAAAATTAAATTCTAACTGAAATGCAGGAGACCCTTTTGCATGTTTCAAAGGTTTATAAATCCTATAACAGAAGCACTACTCCCAGTTTGGACGGAGTGGATTTCACCATTTCACGTGGCGAAATTGTAGGAATTTTCGGACCGAACGGAGCAGGTAAAACGACCTTGATCTCCATTTTGTGCAGCATTCTCGACCCAACATTGGGTTCTGTCGTTTATTCACTGGATGGCGAAAAAACACCGAGAGAAATTCGCGATAAATTAGGATTTGTTCCCCAGGATTTTTCCTTTTTCCCCGAACTTACCGCAAAACAGAACCTGGAATATTTCGGAAGTCTGTACAATATCAAAAGTGCTGTTTTAGATCAGAAAATGGACGATTTATTGCAAAAAGTAGGGCTTTCTCATGTAAAAAACAGCAAAGTATCTACTTTTTCGGGGGGAATGAAGAGACGGTTAAACCTCATCATTTCCCTGCTTCATAATCCGGTGATCCTGTTTTTGGATGAACCGACCGTGGGTGTTGACGTTCAAAGCAAAATAGCCATCATGAGCCTCTTGCAGGAACTCAACCAACAAGGAACTACCATCATTTACACGTCGCATCACTTAAAGGAAGCGGAGGAATTCTGCAATCAGATCATTTTGATTGATCACGGAAAAATCATTGCATGCAATACCTTGACGAATTTGCTCGCAACACACGAAGTAAGTAACTTGGAGGATTTGATCCTCAAATTGACGGGAACCGTTTTACGCGACTAATGAAAAAATTAAGAGCATCTATCTGGAAAGAAATACTGTTAGTACTTCACGATAAAGTGGGCTTGCTATTGATGTACCTCATGCCGCTGCTTTTGGTTTTCATTATTACCATTGTTCAGGACAGCGCATTCCAGATTGTTAACGAAAACAAACTCACCGTTTTGATTTCCAATCAGGATGAAGGAAGTTTGGGCGATTCCCTGGTAAAAGCATTGGTACATTCCGGAAGCTTCGATATCAAGCGAAAAAATTCACTTTCGGAAGCAGCTGTTAAGCGAAATACCATTGACGAAGACGCCATGCTGGGGATTTATATTCCATCGAATTTCAGCAAACGGTTGGGAGACAATGCAAACAATATTTCCAAATTGATGCTGGAACAAATGGGAGTAATCGAAAAAGCGCCCAAAATGACTCCGAAGAAACAGGAAATTGCCATTTATTTTGATCCGGTGGTTCAGGAAAATTTCCGCATTTCGGTCATCAATGGAATACAGGCAATCACCAACGGGATTGAAAACGAGGAAATGGTTTCCAAATTGTTCCAGGAAATGGGTTACGATTCGATTCCTAAAAACATCCGTCAGGCCATCATTAACCGCGAAACTAAATTAAAAACTGCGAATGCCAGTTTAAATTCGGTTGCGGAACTCATTCCCAATTCAAGTCAGCACAACGTTCCGGCCTGGTCCATTTTTGCCATGTTCTTCATGGTGATATCCCTGGGTGGAAACATCGTTAAGGAACGCCTTTCCGGAAGTTTCTTGCGATTACAAACCATTCCACAGGCCTTTGTTCTGACATTGATCTCTAAATTTTTGGTTTATCTTTTTGTGGCCTTGTCCCAGCTATTGCTTCTTTTCCTGATGGGAATCTATATTTTCCCGCACATCGGATTACCGAAACTGGCCATGCCAAATGCCTTTTTACCGTTTTTAGTTGTTACCTTGCTTTCTGCTGTTTCGGCCATTTCTTATGCTGTTTTGGTTGGAACATATGCAAAAACACAGGAGCAGGCAAACGGATTCGGTGCTATTTCGATCATTATTTTTGCAGCAATCGGCGGAATTTGGGTTCCGAATTTTATTATGCCCGATTACATGCAAACCATTGGAAATATCTCACCTTTGAAGTGGTGTCTGGAAGGTTATTACACCCTTTTCTTGAAAAATGGTGCATGGAGTGAATTAATTGGAACTATATCTTTCTTATTTTTGTTCACTGTAATTTGTCAGCTGTTGATCTTCATCAAGTTGAGAATTCAAAATTATATTTAAAATATGACTACAAACAGAGAAGAATTAATCGTTGAGTTCAAAGAACATTTAATTAAGTATTTGAATTTGTTGGATTTAACTCCTGCAGACATTAAAAACGATGAAGTTTTGTTTGGTGGAGATCTGGGTTTAGACTCCATTGATTCCGTTGAACTAATCGTATTATTAGACCGTGAATACGGTATTAAAATCAAAAACCCAACTGAGGGAAGACAAATTTTGGTAGATGTAAATACAATTGTAGATTACATCATTGAGAATCGCACAAAATAAATTTATGGGTGAAATTGTTGTGACAGGAATGGGTGCAATCAGTTCAATTGGTTTAACAATTGCTGAGAACCTTCATTCCCTGCAACAGGAAATTTCGGGAATTAAGAAAGCAAAGCATTTCAAATCGCAGTATACGGAATCACTGGTTTTCGGTGAAATCGATCAAAGCGATGAAGAACTCCTTTCCGAACTGGGGCTCGAAAAAGGGCTCGGTTATACCCGAACTTCACTCATTGCCATAAAGGCTTTCCGGGAAGCTATTGCAAATGCCAATTTGAGTTTGGAAGAGGTTTCTTCAACACGCACGGCTTTTATCAGCTCAAGCACCGTTGGAGGAATGTGCTATACGGATGATTTGTACAACGATGCAAACCTTCAGGGCACTCCATCCGAATTTGTGAAGAACTACGAAGGTTCCGATCATGCACTGCAAATCGTTCGTTTGTACAACATGAAAGGAATCACCGACGTGATCAATACTGCTTGCTCTTCTTCTGCAAATGCCATTGCGCTGGGCGCACGCTTGCTGGAAACCGGGAAAGTAGATCGCGTTATCGCCGGAGGAAGCGACTGCCTGGCAAAATTCACTGTCAACGGATTCAATTCACTTCGCATTCTGAGTGAAGAGCCCTGCAAACCTTTCGACACGAACCGCGAAGGATTGAGTTTGGGTGAAGCCGCTGCATATGTTGTTTTGGAACGGAAAGAAGATGTGAAAGATCCGGGTAACATTCAGGCGAAATTTGCCGGTTTCGGAATTTGCAATGACGCTTTTCATCCTTCTGCCACTTCTGATGACGCCAGGGGGCCGAGAATGGCCATGGAACTGGCTTTGAAACGCGCCTCCCTTCAATCTTCGGATATCGGCTACATTAACGCTCACGGAACAGGAACTCCGAATAATGATATCACGGAATCCTACGCGTTTTCAAAATTATTTGAGCAAGTTCCCCCCTTCAGTTCAACCAAATCCTATGTCGGACATACCTTGGCAGCAGCCGGTGTGATCGAAGCAATCTACAGTATTTTTGCGCTTCAGCAGCAAGAACTTTATCCAAGTTTAAGAGTACAGGAACCGATCAAAGATTTTTCGTTCCGCCCTGTATTGAAATATACACCTGAAACAGAGATTAAACATGTTCTTTCCAATTCCTTTGGTTTTGGAGGAAATTGCACCTCTTTAATTTTTTCAGCATGTACATAACCGATTTATACGCTATTTCACCACAAAAAACTCACGATCTGTCTTTTGAAAACGGTGACTGGCAAACGCTCAATCAATACATCTACACGGCTATCGAACCTTCTTACCAGGATTTGATCCCGAATGGCCAATTACGCCGCATGGGAAAAGCTGTAAGAATGGGAATTGGCGTTTCATTGCCATTGCTCGCAAGAAACCCGAAACCGGACGGAATCATTTTCGGAACGGCAAACGGCGGTTTGGAAGACTGCATCAAATTTTTGAATCAGATCGTAGAATACAACGAAGGAACGCTCACTCCTACCAACTTCGTACAAAGCACACCCAACGCCCTTGCAGGACAAGTGGCATTGCTTTCCGAAAATCAAGGCTACAACATGACTCATGTAAACGGTTCTTTGGCTTTTGAATCGGCGTTATTGGATGCCGTATTGTATTTTGATGAACATCAACAAACGGATAAAAGCATTCTGTTGGGAGCAGTTGAGGAAATTTCCGATTACAATTACAACATCGACCGCCTGGGAAACCGTTTTAAAGAAGAATTGATCTCCAACAACGATTTATTAAACTCCCAAACAAATGGTTCTTACTGCGGAGAAGGATCCACACAATTCTTTCTAAGCAACAATCCGAAGGGAAGTTTGGCAAAATTCAGCGCATTCAAACAATCTTCCAGTCTTTCAGAGGAAGAGATTGTGGATTTCGTTCAGGCCTTTCTTGCAGAACAAAATCTCAATCCGGCAGATATTGATTGTTTGCTTCTGGGCAAAAACGGAGATATTTTGACCGATTCCTGGTACGATCAGGTACAGGGGTTATTTAGAAACAAACCCCTTGTTTTCTTCAAAAAAGCCGTCGGAGAATACCGCACCGTCAGCGCATTTGCAAGCTACCTGGCTGTCCGGCTATTGAATGGCGGCGCAAAGCACCTGGTAGAAAATGGCACAACAGATCAACCGCGCACTATCCTTATTTACAATCATTTCGACGCTGTTCGTCACAGTTTGATCCTTATTCAAAAATAAGGTTTCACATTCAGGAGACCACTGCAAAGAAACAATTCAGTTTTCAAAATTCCTGTATTAGAGTTTAGATGATCATTTCTCTGGAAAGTGAACCTCAATTGTAGAAGAAGTTACGGATCGGAGGATTGAGATAATACAGTTGACTTGGTTTGGCAAGTCCGGTAAGAGTCCTTTAGCCGACCTGAATCACAATTTTATAAATTTATAAAATTATGTGGAATCCCTATTTTTATTAGTGTTGCATCCCGAATAGACAAATTCTGTCAATCAAAAAGCTTTTCTCTGTTCCTATACTCAGCTCATACCTGACAATTTCCTTTTCTCCCGTCTTCGAACTCTTGATTCCTATTTTTCCTTCTAGTCTTCCGTTTGAATTTGTGGGAAAAATCACCCGGATTCTCCTATAAAACCAATTCAAAAAAAAATCCCCGTGCTCTTTGTACGCCTCATGGTAAGCAAACCACTAAGAGCAAAAAGTACACGAGGATCTCAGGTATTCCCAAATAAACGCCTGTTAAGCAAACCCGGAGGCCTTCTTAAAACAAGTATTTACTTTTTCAGGATTGTTATGGTTTTTCTTCCTTTAATCGGCATCGTACGGAAAACAATGTCCCAGATAGGTGTTGAAACTCCAAACGCCTTATCATGCTGCTGATAATGGTGAATATTGTGATGTCTCCACCAAAAGTTAAAACGAGCCGGAGCCGGTTTGCTGTGCACCATCCAATGGATCGTGATGTAAACCAGGTAACCGATTAAAAATCCGGGACCAAAAGCAAGTGCAGGGCCTCCCATAATCAGGTAGAAGACTGCAAGAAACAAGCTTGCGATCGCCAAACCAGGAACGGGAGGAAGAATAATGCGATCCTCATCGCTCGGGTATTGGTGATGAATCCCGTGAAATACATACTGCATTCCCGTGTCATAAGATGCGTCCTTGATTTTGTGATAAACAAAGCGGTGCAACACATATTCGCCCAGCGTCCATGTAAAAAACCCAAGAAAGAACAATGAGATCAGGCTAATTGCCGTTCCTTGAAAATAGTACACATAAAACCAAAGCCAAAAAGCTGCAAAAATGCTGTACAAAACGATAATGATCCAAAGCTTTGTTTTTGTTAAAACCTCGAGAAGCGGGGACTTAAACAGCTTAGGCGATTTTTCATCTGGATAAACGCGGAATTCATAATTTTCATTAGAAGTTGATTCCATAGAATAGAAATTAGTGAGTATTACTTTTTGAATTTAAAACGTCAATTTTGGCACTCGTTGTTCTATTAACAACACCACAAAGTTAAACAACTTTGAAAGTAATTGGTTCTAAAACATAACTAAATTTAGCTCTTTTAGTTAAAAAAATCTAATTTTTAGGAATTTAATTTTTGAAGGATTTTCAACAATTCTGAATAGGTGGAAGTCCTTAAAATGTAGTCGGATTTAGAGCCCTGATTTACAATTCGTTGATGTGTCATTTCTCCCCAGGAAACGATGATTGCATCTTTCGGAACTGAATTTATGGAGCTAAAACTCTCATAATTAGACGGACTCGTAAATATGTACATGGAAAATGCCTCCATCAGCCGGATTGGTGTTTCAATCGTTTGGTAAACCACTAACGGCTTTCGCTGATTCGGAGGAAGCGCTGTTTCGATGGATTTATTGGATCTGGTTGATTGCGGAAACAAGGCAATTCGCTCGTTTAACCACGCTTTGAAATCTGCAGCAACTTCTTTCGGGCTTCCGGCATTCTCTCCGGCAAATGAAACGGTAAATCCGGCAGCTTCGATGTATTTTTTAGTTTCATTTCCAATACAGGCAATCTGCTGATCCTTTTTCCATTCAATTCCTTTGGAAATAAAGAAATCAAATGACCGGGGCGATGAAAAGAAAACAACGTCCCATTCCGACGGAAGTTCGAATTCAACAGCATCAAAAGAAATCAATGATTTTCGGAGAATGAAAATGGCATTTTCCTCACAAAAAGAAACCAACGGAAGAGACGAATCGCTTTCTGAACTAAGAAATATACTCCTGATCTTCATCTTCCTCTGCCAATAAGGCTTCCAGAACCACATCGACCATGTCCAGATCGTGCGGACCTTCGAATTCATACCACTGAGCTCCCTGCTCCCACTCGTGAGCAAAAGCAACCAGCAATCTTCCTTCTTCCGGACAATAAGCTCCCAACGGAAGCTGACAACCGCCTTGCAAACGATTCAGAACCGTTCTTTCAAGTGCAATCTGAGATTGAATATCGACATGATTCATTGCCTGCATAAAATCAAACAACTCATGGTCGTTCTCGCGAATCTGTAATGCTAAAACACCTTGTGCAGGTGCCGGAACAAATTGTTCAGGATCCAAAACCACTTCATGCATTCCCTGCAAATCCAGTTTCAAACGATCCAACCCCGCTTTTGCCAATAAAATGGCATCGTACTCTCCGTCAACCAGTTTTTGAAGCCTTGTCGGAACATTTCCCCTCAAGTCTTTGATATTCACATCCGAACGGTAACCGATCAATTGTGCTTTTCTTCTTGCCGAAGAAGTTCCCACAACCGCTTCTTGTTTCAGGTTCCAGAATGCTTCCGGGTCAAATGCCTTCGGGTGAATCAATAATACATCTGCAGGGTTTTCACGTTCGGAAACCGCTGCTATGATTAATCCTTCGGGAGGATTTGTTTCTAAATCTTTATGAGAATGCACTGCCAGATCAATAGACTCTTCCAGCAAAGCCTGTTCGATTTCCTTGGTAAAGAATCCTTTTCCCTCCAGTTTGTCGAAGCTTAAATGCTGAATCTGGTCTCCCTGAGTTTTGATAATTGTAATGCTTACTTCTGCTCCGAGGTCTTCCAATTGCTTTTTAACGTGGTTTGCCTGCCAAAGTGCCAGATCACTTCCGCGCGAACCGATACGAATTTTTCTCATGAAGTAAAATTACGATTTAAACATGATTTCTTTTGCCATAATCATGGGCATACTCATGTATTTTTTCTCCATATAACCAACTACCTTTTCCAGGATCTCCAGGGAAGAAGGATCCAGCTGATCCAATTCGTTTTTAAAAATTTCATTGAATGCCGTTGCGCGGATATCTTTGACCATTTGCGGAACCGGTCTCATGGCTACTTCAATAGCACGGAACTTGGCAATATTGCGGAATTCATTATTTGCTTCTTCCAGGATTTGCTCCACATGAATCACTTCCTGCGAGCGTTCCTGCAAATGACTGTCTGAGATTTTCTGAAGCACATCAATCGAAATGCTTCTTGTGGGGAATTGTTGATGAACTTCTTCCGAAATATCACTCGGAAGTGCCAGGTCAATGGTGATTTTAGGTGCAGAATCTCCGTTCAATAAAGTTTCATAAAGTTCTGCATTCACCATCGTTTCTTCCGCACCCGTACAGGAAACCAAAATATCAAAACCTCCTTTGTACGTCTTCAATTCGGCAAGCGGATATGCTAAACCGCCCAATTCTTCCGCCAAAACCTGTGCTTTTTCAAGTGTCCGGTTGAAGATCACAAAATTCGACATGCCGTGTTTTTTCAAAAAACGCAGCATCGCCGTGTTTGTAACTCCCGATCCGATCGCCAGTACGCGTGCATCTTTCGGAGCATCAATTCCTACCAAACGCTGGTAAGCAATCGAAACCACCGATACCGGTTTTTGAGAAATCTTTGTTTCCGTATAAACGCGTTTCGCCGTTTCGATCGTGTGACGGAATAAAATACGCAGAGTATCTCCGGATAAACCCAAGTCTCGCGATTGTTCGTAAGCCTGGCGAACTTGTGTAATGATTTCCCGTTCACCGATTACCAAAGAATCAATGGAAGCAGCAACGCGAAGCGCATGATTCACAGCGTCCATTTTCCCGAAAATCAATGCGTTTTCAGCGAAAAAAGTCACTTTTTCTTCGTCGAATTCAGGATAAAGTGCTGAAAAGAAGTCAATCAGAAATGCTTCGGAAACCAGTTCGTTTGTCACTAAAAAGTATTCCACCCGGTTACAGGTCGACAAAAACATGATTTCGTCAATGTGTAAACGTTCTTTCAGAATTTGAAAACGCGACTGAACAGCATCTTGTTCGATGTGTAAACGTCCGATTTTGGAGACTTCCAAATTTCGATGTGTAAAAGCGATTGTGTGCAGTTGCTTAATCACGAATGGTAACTTCTAGTGTTATTCCTGCAAAATTGGGAAACGGGAAGTTCTGAATTGTCAGAAAACTGTCAGGTTTGTTAATTTAGAATGGTTATAAACAAAAACTAAATGCAAATTGAAAAGGTAAAAAATGATACAATCGTATCACAAATGGATGTTTTTCCCCGAATTAAATAGGGAAAGCAAACGAAAACCATGAAAAATACTGAATTCGACATCAAAAAAAAGAACTTTTCAAGCTGCCCTGGAGACATTGTTACTATGTAAGAAAATCCGGGAATCAGATCGAGAGTTTATTTTAACCAAACAACTTATTCGATCCGCAACTTCAGTTCGCGCAAATATTCGTGAATCAAGAAATGCTCAAAGCAAAAAAGATTTTATTCATAAGGAATCTGTTGAGTTGATGCGTATTTTAAGCAGCATTTTACTAAAATCAAAAGCAAATCTGAACATGAAAAAAGGAGCTTAAAAACTTTTCACTTTAAAATTATTTCCCGCCATTCTCTTTCAAATCCTTCACACAATTGTCATCCAAAATCGGGATCGGAGCATTTCCTAATAAATTATTGAAAATCGTTCCGGTTTCCGCTTCCCAATACATCAAACAATCTGAATTGTCACAATGTGCGCCATGAGCAGCATCCTGATGTGCATAATACATATTCGACCCGTTGTTGACCAACCCAAGAATATGCCCGAGTTCATGATTCATAACAGCTGTTTCCAACTTGTACAATTCCGGTTCTCCGAATCCGCCCGAATGATCTTGCAATGTTTTCTCGTAAATAACCATGGACGTATTGTAATATGCCTGGCCCAACACCATGCTTCCTCCCTGATTTTCGTTGGAAGGCCCGTCCAAAAACAAAAAGTAGATCGCCAGATCCTTTTTATACGTGAATTCTTGCCGCGTATCGGTTTCGATTGTTCTGACATCACTGATCGAATAAGCTGTTTTGCCCTGGGCAGAAATTTCGTGATACGTAAAGGTAATTCCTCCCGGTTTGTTGCAAAACTGGCTGATCATCGCTTTCAGATTGTTCATGGCATCATCTGTTGGGCGGTAACCGGTCATATACACAATTTCCACCGTGAGCGATTCGTAATCCTTGTCTGAAAGAATCTTATGTGCAGAAGAACCCACTTCCTGACGATGAAATTTCTCAATGCGGCGTTTGCTATCCTTTTTACAAGCTGTAAAAGCAAAAATGACCAAAATCAGGAGGTAAAAATTGAAGCTTCGCATAGTCAACTGTTCTTTGAACTAAGATAGTATTTTCTGAAAAAGGAAAACAAGACCTGAATTTGAAATAATTATAAAAGCACTTCGCCAACCCGTCATATCAGGCAAAAAATACATAAAAAACTGAAAATCAATTACAAATAAATGGAAACGTGTATCCGGACAAACACCTTTCGACAGCTGATTTTTGTTCTCTTATTCTCCCGAAAACTGATTTTTAACATGAAAGTGTATCTTTGGTGTCCACAAACCTTTTTTCATGAAAGAAAAGAATGCTGAACTGATTCAAAAACGAGAAGCTGCTCAATTGGGCGGCGGACAAACAAGAATTGATAAACAACACGCACAGGGAAAACTAAGCGCGAGAGAGCGCATTACCTTATTAATGGACGAAGGCTCATTCCAGGAAATCGGAATGTTTGTGGAACACAGAGCAACTTCTTTCGGCTTAGAAAAAACAAAAAGTCCGGGTGACGGTGTGATTACCGGGTTCGGAACGATTTACGGAAGAATTGTCTATGTTTTCTCCCAGGATTTCACCGTATTGGGAGGTTCTCTTTCCGAAACACATGCTCAGAAAATCTGTAAGGTTCTGGACCTTGCGATGAAAAACGGTGCTCCGGTAATCGGATTGAACGATTCAGGTGGTGCCCGAATCCAGGAAGGCGTTGTTTCTCTTGCGGGATATGCAGATATTTTTTACCGAAACACACGTGCTTCCGGAGCAATTCCTCAAATTTCCGTCATCATGGGACCATGCGCCGGTGGAGCCGTTTACTCTCCCGCATTGACGGATTTCGTTTTCATGGTAGAAGATACTTCTTACATGTTCGTAACCGGACCCAACGTAGTAAAAACCGTAACACACGAAGAGGTTAGCTCGGAAGATTTGGGCGGGGCAAAAGCGCATGCCGAAAAATCCGGAGTAACACACTTTACAGCAGCAAATGATGTAGAATGTTTGCGTAAAGTTCGTGAACTATTGACGTATATGCCGCAAAATGCGATGGAATTGGCTCCTCAATTCGACAACGTTTTGTTCGCAAAAGAAAAATTAAACCGCATCCAACATATCGTTCCCGACAATTCAAACCTACCATACGACATTCGCGAAATCATTGATTGTTTGATCGACGATGATACCTTCCGTGAAGTTCAGGCAGATTTCGCACCGAATATCGTGGTTGGTTTTGCGCGTTTGGATGGAAGATCCGTTGGAATCGTTGCCAATCAACCTTCTTCTATGGCCGGAGTTTTGGATATCGATTCTTCACGCAAAGGAGCACGTTTTGTTCGTTTTTGTGATTGTTTCAATATTCCGCTTTTGGTATTGGAAGATGTACCCGGATTCCTTCCGGGAACGGATCAGGAATGGCGCGGAATTATTACACACGGAGCAAAATTGCTCTACGCTTTCTCTGAAGCAACCGTTCCAAGAATTACGGTAATCACCCGTAAGGCTTACGGTGGTGCTTTCGACGTCATGAACTCTAAGAACATCGGTGCAGACTTGAATTATGCATGGCCCACAGCGGAAATCGCTGTAATGGGTGCAAAAGGAGCTGCCGAAATCATTTTCAAATCGGAAATTGCTGCTGCTGAAGACAAAGAGGCAAAATGGAAAGAAAAAGAAGCGGAGTATGCAGATATGTTTGCCAACCCGTACCGCGCAGCTGAAAGAGGTTTCGTTGACGCTGTGATTCTTCCGGAAGAAACGCGCGCTACGTTGATCGCTGCTTTCAAATCCCTGGAGAAAAAATCAGAAACACTTCCAAAGAAAAAACATGGGAACATCCCTTTGTAATAGAAAATTGATAAGAGAAGGTGATTACCGTTAGGAAAATCACCTTTTCAATTTTTACATTTTCAATTCTCAATTAAAGCGTTTCCCTGATATCCTTCACCTGGATCTGCAAAGTTGTTTTGTCATTCCAGGTATTGGCTTCCAAAGTAAATGCACAGTCAAATGCACAACCGGACGCAACCAGGTCGGCTTTATCCGCCATACTGAAACCAATCGCCGAAAGCCGGATTCCTTTAGCCGGATCTACCAGGTCAAATTTCAAATGCGCTTCTTTCAGAATCCGCTGCTTTTCCGCGTATACGTTTCTGACGCAAAAAACCGGCTTGTCGTTTCCGGGACCGAAAGGCTCCATTTGTTCCAGCATTCTATAAATTCTGGGAATCTGAAAAGCAGATTCTCCTGCTAAAAACAAATCGGAAGGGGCAATTTCCAGATCAATGACCAAATCTTCCACCTCATCCAAAGGCTGAATGTGCTTCTGCACATAGGCATCAAAATGTTCTTTGAAAGGGATAATATTTTCTAAAGGCATGGAAAGTCCGGCCGCATGCTGATGTCCCCCAAACTGAGTGAGTAAATGTTCGCAAGCCGTAATCGCTTCATATACATTGAATCCCGAAACCGAACGTGCAGAACCGGTTGCTTCTCCTTTGTTTTCTGTCAGAACAATGGTTGGGCGATAATGATGTTCGATCAATCGCGAAGCAACAATTCCCACAACTCCTTTGTGCCAGTCGGACTGAAAAACAACCGTTGATTTCCGGTTTGAAAACAATTCGTCGCGTGCGATCAGTTCCAAAGCTTCTTCTGTTGTTTGCGCATCCAGAATCCGCCTTTCGGAATTGTATTCGTCAATTTCCAAAGCAATCTTCTTCGCTTCCTGCTTTGATTCGGCCAATAAGAGATCAACCGCTCTCGATCCGCTTTTCAAACGGCCGGCAGCATTGATTCTCGGAGCAATGGTAAAAACGACATTCGACAAATCGAGCGGGAAAGAACGCTGCGCCTGTTCCACCAACGCCAACACACCGATCCGCGGATTTTCATTCATTCGCTGAATGCCTTGTTTGCATAAAATCCGGTTTTCTCCTGTTACCGGAACAATATCCGCACCGATTGCGATCGCAACCAAATCCAGGTAATCAAACAATTTCTCCGTACTTTTTCCGGTTTTTGAAAACCAGGCTTGCAATAATTTAAAACCAACCCCGCAACCGCACAATTCCTTGAACGGATATTCACATTCCTCCTGCTTGGGATCCAGCACTATGCAATCCGGAATGACGGAACCCGGCGTATGATGATCACAAACAATGATCTCCAATCCTTTTTTCTTCGCATAAGCTACTTTTTCCACTTCTTTGATTCCGCAATCGAGTGCAATCATCAACGTGCAGCCTTTCTCCAAAGCAACATCAATCCCTTTGTAGGACAAACCATAACCTTCATCGTAACGATCCGGAATGTAAAAATCCAGGGAAGCGTAATCTTTCAAAACACTGTAGACCAAGGCCACAGAGGTTGTTCCGTCCACATCGTAATCCCCGAAAATGGTAATCCGTTCTTTGTTTTCGATCGCCGAATGGAGTCTTTCGACCGCCAAATTCATGTTCAACATTAAAAACGGGTCGTGCAAGTCACTTAATTCCGGAGTAAAAAATGAACGAATCCGGGGCAGAGTTGTAAGATTTCTTTGAGTAAGCAAAGAAGCCATAATCGGACTCACTTTTAAGTCGTTAACCATGGCCTGAATATTGTCGGTAGTTGGTCTTTGTTTGATAAACCAGTGTTTTTGCATAAATTTCCGTTTTCTAATATAAGTTATGAAAAAAGTTCTTCTTGTTTTTACCCTTTTTGTTCATTTATTCAGTTTTTCTCAAAAAACCGTCCAATTTTCAGATCCGCTTCCATTCGGAAGCCCTTCCCAGACAACCACCGATAAAATTCATTTTGGAAAGTACAAAAGTAGCGATTCACAGGCGACTTATGTGATTGATGAAAAAGGGATCTCTATCGTAACCCTGGTTGTTGCAAGCATCAGCCGCGAACAGGTTCGGGAATCATCCAAACTGCAGGTCAGAGGAAATTATTTGTTCGGAATCAAAGCCAACGACTCTGTTCCCTGCGTATTGGAAGGAGAAAACTATTATTACGGCATCGAATCGAAATTGATGATTGCCGGAGAAGGCTCTTTGAATACATTCACCAAACTCAGTGCCAACAAATACGTCATTAATTTTCACGAAGGATTATACTTCGAACCCAGTTTAGTGAGTTTTTCGGGCAAAACAATGACGATTATTCACAGCGAATTGAAGTATCAACCGCTTTTCGAATCGATCTTGCAAATCAACACGATTACGCGCTATGGCTCGGAAGTAGCGATTCTTGCTCCGACCTTTGAGCAATGGGAACGTCTGGAAAAAGCCTTGTTTACAGGTCAAAAGCTGCTTTATACGAAAGAATAAACGGGCGCTTCTTTTCCTAAAAAACCTTAAGAATTTCGATCAAAACCCAACCTGTCGCATTTTTAACAGAAAACATATCTGATATTTCCTTAATTTTGGCACAAATTAGGAAGTTATGAAATTAGGTGCAACAGAAATTATTTTAATCCTTGCTGTAGTTCTTTTATTGTTCGGAGGGAAAAAAATTCCTGAATTAATGAAAGGTCTTGGAAAAGGAATCAAAGAATTCAAAGACGCTAGTAAAGGCGAGGACGGTTCTTCTGCTCCAACAACTACAGAAGAGAAAAAATAGATTAAGTCAATCCATTCTACATGTATAGAACATTTTCGGAAGTTAAAGTTGCACTCTCCGCAGGGAAAACTGTGGAGAGTATCGTGCATTCTTACTTAGAGCAAATTGAAAAAAACAAGCATCTGAATGCCTTTTTGGAAGTATTTACAGAAAGTGCGTTGGATCAGGCTCGTTTGGTAGATCAAAAGTTAGCTTCGGGAAAAGCAGGTAGATTGGCTGGAATGGTTATCGGGTTAAAAGATAACATCTGCTACAAAGGTCATGCTGTGAGTGCAAGTTCGAAAATCCTCGGAGGTTTCGAATCGCTTTATTCGGCTACCGTTGTTGAACGGCTTTTAGCGGAAGATGCCATTATGATCGGGCGTTTGAACTGTGATGAGTTCGCAATGGGTAGTTCCAATGAAAATTCGGCATTCGGCCCCGTGAAAAATAATCTTCGCCCAACGCATGTTCCGGGAGGTTCTTCAGGAGGTTCTGCCGTTTCGGTTTCTGCCGGATTGTGTACCGTTGCTTTGGGATCAGACACAGGAGGTTCTATCAGACAACCGGCTTCATTTACCGGAACAGTTGGTTTCAAACCAACTTACGGTCGTGTGAGCCGCTACGGCTTAATTGCTTATGCCTCTTCTTTCGACCAGATCGGGCCTTTTACCAATAACCTGGAAGATACGGTTCTGGTAATGGAAGTCATGGCCGGAAAAGATCCGAAAGATGCAACCAGTTCTTCCAAACCGCTTGGTTTTTCTACGGAAATTCCGGCGATCGGAAAAAAGAAAATCGCTTATTTGAAGGAAGCACTTGAAAACGAAAGTATTGATCCGGAGGTTCGAACGATGATGGAAAACACCATTGCCGGTTTGCGTGCCAAAGGTCATACCGTTGAAGGAGTAAGTTTCCCATATCTCGAATACCTCGTTCCGACTTATTATGTTTTGACAACTGCGGAAGCATCATCCAATCTTTCCCGGTTTGACGGTGTTCACTATGGCTACCAATCTCCAAAAGCCAAAGGAGTTGAAGAAACATACACGCTTTCCCGTTCGGAAGGTTTCGGAACAGAAGTAAAAAGACGCATCATGGCCGGTACGTTCGTATTGTCTCATGGATATTACGATGCGTATTATACCAAAGGGATGAAAGTGAGACGTGTTTTAAAGAATAAAACAAAAGAGATCTTCAGTCAGTTTGACTTGCTGATCTTGCCGACCACCCCATCCACTGCTTTTGAATTCGGTTCGATCAATGACCCGATTCAAATGTATTTACAAGATATTTTTACTGTACATGCAAACTTGACAGGAAACCCGGCGATCGCAATTCCAAACGGAATGCACAGCAACGGACTTCCATTGAGTTTACAAATCATGGCTGACGATTTCAATGAAGAAACTATTTTCTCATTAGCGGATCAGATCATGCAACATTAAAACCCTTATTTGCCTATGAAACGATTCGGATTCATCCCTCTGTTACTTTTTATTTGTTTGATTCATTCTGAGCACTCACTCGCTCAGCGAAAACCGAAGCCACCAGTAAAAGACACCGTAAGCGGAGAGGCATTTATCCGAATAGTAGATCAGAGTCTGAATCTCTACTACAATGATTTCGCAAAAGGATTGAATTACGACTCCATCATTGACGCGTTGGATTATGACGCGGGAACAATACCTGTTTTTACAGACGAAGATTACTGCAAACGACTTGCAAAGCTAAATCAGACGTCTTCTTTTGGTTTCGATTGTAACAACGTTTCCTTATCGACTATTAAGTTCTTTTCTCAAAACAGAAGAAATTTTGCGCGTGTCGTACTTGGACGTTCACGCCTGTATTTTGACCTGTACGAAGAAAAACTGGCTGAATACGGTCTTCCGCTTGAATTGAAATACCTTTCAGTCATTGAAAGCGGTTTGAGACCTCAGGTTAAATCACGTGCCGGAGCTCTTGGTTTATGGCAGTTCATGTATGCAACCGGAAAACAATACGGTTTGAAAGAGGATTCATACATCGATGAGCGCATGGATCCTGTAAAGGCAACAGATGCTGCTTGCCGCTACCTGAAAAAATTGTATGATATCTACGATGATTGGAATTTAGCATTGGCTGCTTATAACGCAGGACCGGGGAATGTAAACAAAGCAATCCGTCGTTCAGGAGGAAAAAGAACTTACTGGGAAGTGAGACCTTATCTTCCGAGAGAAACTCAGGGATACGTTCCGAATTTTATCGCGGCTACGTATTTATTGACCTATCACGCAGAACACAACATTCTTCCGGTTGAACCGAAAATCCATTTTTACCAATTGGATACCGTATGTTTGAACCGTGGAGTACACATGCAAACCATTGAAAAGATCGTTTCCTGGTCGGTAGAAGAAATTCAGGGCTTGAATCCGGTTTATAAAACATCCTACATTCCTCCGACATTACCACGTCAATGTGTGACCGGTCCTTTGGAAAAAATCGGATTACTCGTCAGTCTCGAAGATTCGCTGTATGCATTGGAGCAACGTATTTACGGTTCCGGAGGAATCAAAAATCCGCTTCCGACTGATGTTGCCGTCGATTCTCAAAATGATCAACTGGTTGTTTCGAATCCTGTCAACAGTAAGATTGATGTGCCGAAGACAAAAGTGGTCACAACGATCAATTATACCTATCACAAAGTGAAATCCGGTGAAAGTTTGGGAAGCATTGCTGCTCAATACAATGTAGCCATCCAGGAATTGATGAATTGGAATGATCTGACCAGCGCCCGCATCATGGTGGGAGATTTGCTGAAGATTCAGACCAAAGTCAGCACAACAGTTGAAAATGAAGAATACATTGAAGCCGTAAAAGACAGCGTTGAAAATTCCGGTACTGTCAAACCAACTCCGACACCAACGCCTGTAGTTGCGAAAAAATATTACTCTATCCGCAGCGGAGATACATTTTCCCGAATTGCAGCCAAACACGGAATGACCATGGGGCAATTGCAACGTTTGAACCCGGGAGTTTCTGCAAGTCGTATCCGCGTAGGACAACGCTTACGTGTTAAATAAGCCGGTATGAACTCGCTTGCGGTTGTCATCATTACCTTAAACGA
>NZ_JASLCN010000340.1 GCF_030151805.1 Fluviicola sp. | reverse complement strand
AACATGTTTTTTCATACCGGAGAGTAGTATTATCTGGTTTTAGGATTTCGATAGATGTACAGCATTTCCATCCGCTGAATGAAAAGGTAGATCATCTCGTGAGTCGTATTTTCTTTGAATTGAATGGAAACATCCAAACCATTTATCTCAACATCTGTGATCCCGTTTAGTGACTCCAGATAAATTGTTAGTTCATCTAAAAGAGTAGTTCCCAAAGAAGTCGTTAAATGATAAACAACCGTTGAAGTTCCAACACCCGTCACGTGGGGATTTGAATAAACACTATCCGCGTGTTTTTCAAACTGTTGACCATAACTATTGAATCCGTGGAATAAAGAGAGGATAGTAGTAATGTACAAACAGTTAATGAAATTAGTCTTCATTAAAGTGTATTTTAGTTCTGCACAAATGTGACGAAAAAAAACGTTGCTAGTTGTCTTTTTTTCAAGGGAATACCGTTTTTTAACAGTTTATTTTCAATTTTCTGTTTGATAATTCACAGGAAAATCGCGCTATTCGTCTTTGTTTTCAAGGGATTCGTCGAAACAGGATCACCTTCATAAAACAAATCATAATTTCGCATCATAATAGAAAAAATCATTCAAAAAAGACTAAATCACTGGTTCCTAGGCAACTCATCGGGGATTATTTTCATCATTTCCTTTCTCGAAACGAAAAGTTTAGCCCCCTGGGCACCGTTTCCTGGTGTCCTTTATTCTTAGTTGAATCCTGTTTTTATACGCAAAAAAAGCCCTCCTTAGAAACAAACCGACCTTCTTACTTAATCAGGTTTCAGTTGCGATATATTTACTTGACAACTTGTCCGGAAATTTAGGTGATTTCCCATTTTCAACATTCCCTCAGTCAAATTTATTCGTATTCTATAGAAATCAGGATGTAATTCGATCCGCAATGTCCGTTCGAGTACCGAAATCCAATGGAGATGTGTCGAGAACGACATGCACACAATGGTGCAAAAACACCACCCAAAAGAGGATTCCAAAATCGCAAAAAAACGCACTTGAATCACTCAGCTACGGGTCAAGTACAGGTAGAGTATAGGTTAAGTATGGATTAAGTATAGATACAGTATCAAAATGTTATAAATTCAACATGCGGTTTTAGGGCGTTTCAGCCATTTTCAATCCCTCTTCAGTCTTGTTTCATGGAATCAGGAAGGAATAATACCTTGAAATCCTAAAATCAAAACACGTTACAGATTTGTGAAAATTCCTGTGAAAAAAGGAGTTCATCACCTCTATTTACATCCCAATATCCTGACTCTCCAAGTCTTAACTCTAACTCCTTCAGCCTCATCTACCCTTCGTAATTCGGCATTCGTAATTCGTAATTCGTAATTACTTTAATAAGTTTACATGTCCCACATATTCGTGGCGCTTGTCTTTATTTCTTTCTTTAATCAGAATTTTCCAGGTATACACCCCTTCCTTACACAATTGCCCGATATACGTTCCATCCCAGCCAGAAGCAACATCGTGCGATTCGAATAAAACCTCGCCCCATCGGTCAAAGATCAAAAGCGTATAGTTTTGTCCGTCAAATCCGGAACTGAACACCGGGAAAAACACGTTATTATGTTCATCTCCGTCCGGAGTAAAGGTGTTCGGCACATAGAAAATCAATTCATCAATAACAGAAACTACGGCAATAGCACTATCGTTACATCCCTGTTCGTTTGACGCATACAACACGATATGATAGACCCCTTCATGGTTATCATAAGTATGCGCAGGACTTGTTTGAGTAGATGTTGTTCCGTCGCCGAATTCCCAAACATAAGCTGTCGCATTCGTTGAAGTATTCGTAAAATTGAATACCGGGTATAAAATCGTTTGCTCGTACACATTCACCCCGAAAGAAGCATGTACCTGGGGCGAAATGGTAATCATATCACTTTGAGTTACCGAACCGGAACAGCCGCTTGCATCCGTCACAGTCAAAGTGACATCGTACGTTCCCGGAGCAGTGTATTGCTGGGTAACCGATCCGCAACCTGTTTGTGTTCCTCCGCCTTCAAACGTCCAGACACAATTTCCTGAAGAAGAACTGGAATTGGTAAAAGTAATCGAAACAGGAGCACATCCTCCGGACACATTACCGGTGAATTGAACAGGTAACGAAGTGTACGATACAACCACCGGCTCCACATCCGAGCATCCGCCTGGACTTGAGAGTCGGATATAATAGGTTCCTGCCGTAGTCACAGCATTCGCGGATGCCAGCGGAACAGTACAGGCTGCGTCCATAAAGTATTCCAATGTTCCGGAACCTGCGTTGATGGTCGTCACGCCCGGAGCAGTTAAGTCAACCGTTGCAGGCGAGCAAACTGCCGCAGGATTTGTAACCGAAATATCCGGACCCGGCACTACAGTTACCGTAGTCGTTACCGTAGAATTACAACCAACAAGAGATGTCAGCGTACATTGATACGTAAATGTTCCGGTTGTTGTCGGCGTAATCGACAAAGTATTGGATGTTCCGATTACTGTTCCGGGATTAGATGTTTCCACCCAGGAATAACCCGCAGCTCCAACTGGCGCTGTAAACACAGAAGTTTGAAATTGACAAATATCCGGTGGTGAAACAATCTCCATCGGCGCACAAGTTGCATCCAGATAAGCATAGGCATAATGCGCACCCTGGGAACAATCACCTACCGTAAATCGAATCGTGATACAAGAACCAATATATGGAGTCAAATCGAGCATCACCGGTGTCCAATTCTTCCAAAACACTCCTGAATTACCAATCTGGGTAAATCCGGGGATTCCGGGTCCACCTGTAACCAATAAGTTACCACAAGCAATCGGGTTACCGAAACAATCCTGTGCATCAATCTGGAAATAAGGCTGCTCCTGCGCAAGGTGAGGAATCGTATCTAAGGTTGTCTGATCAATCGTATACGCATTTTGAAGTACTGCTGCATAATAATAAGTAAACAACGCATTGGACGGCGTTACCTGGAATTTCTGCTCAATCCTGGATCCGCCATATGCACCATTCGGACCATCTCCCAAACGGATCGAATTGGTATTTCCCGGAATTAAGGGGCAAACCTGGCTGATTGGAGCCTGGATATCCACTCCCCCGGATGTAATATCATGCTGTCCGGAGTTCATCGTAAAGAACATCGGTGTATAGATTGGCGTTAAATCCGAGGATGAACCGATCCGCATGGAATGCCCCCAGGAACCTAACCAACCGGCAGTTGATCCCGAATCAAAACCAATATTCGTACACGCAGGCTGCATTGGTGAAACAGGGTGAGGCGGAACAATATTCGTTATCTGGATAGCATAATCGAATCCGGTTAAACCACCGTTATCAATCCAGAAAAGATAACATTCTCCTGCCACCGGCTCAAAAGGAGCTCCCATTGTTCCGGAATTATCACCAGCTACTTGTGTAATCGCCACTACATCCAGGGTGACTGCATTATAAATAACAATCTGCGGAAATATCGGATTCGATGCACCGCCGGGATTAAATGAAATCGTGGTCCAGATCGTAGCATTTGAAGTGGCACAGTAATAATAAAACCAATCCGGCCCATCATCAAAGGCGGAACTCGGGGTATCGAAATCATTGGTCGCAAAAACGGTCGAACCGATGGAATTAAACGGTAATGAAATCGGAAAAAACGTTGCTGTTACGTCATCATCTCCACCTTGCGAAAACGCAGTAAGGCCTAAAAGAGAAAATAGAGACACAAGGATATAATACCTAAAAATAATATGTTTCATAATGGAGAAAGGTGGTCTTCTATTTAGTTGGAATTTTGATTTTTGTAGATATAATACAGCTCCATCCGCTGAATAAACAGATAGATCATTTGATGAGTAGTCGCTTCTTTGAATCGGATGGAAATATCCTGTCCGTTGATTTCAACTTTAGTAATTGTATTCAGGGATTCCATGTAATTCTTCAACTCATCTAAAGTATTAGTTTCCATCGAAGAGTTTAAGTGATATACTATAGTATTCGATCCTACTCCCGAAATATTCGGGTTTGCATAGGAGTGATCTTCATGTGTTTCAACCTGTTGACCATAACTACTAAACGCAGGAAATAAAAAAAACGCAGTAGTAAGATACAAACAGATAATAAAATTCCGGTTCATTAAATGATTAGTTTAGTTCAGTGCAAAATTGACAAAAAAAACGCATTCCGCTTGTCTCATTTTCAAATAAACTCCCTTTTTAACAGTTTATTTTCAGTTTGTTGTGTCATAATTCACCGGAAAATCGCACGATTCGTCTTTGTTTTCAAGGGATTCGTCGAAATAGGATCAACGTCATAAAACAAATCGTAATTTCGCATCATGATAGAAAAAATCATTCAAAAAAGACTAAATCGTTGGTTATTAAGCATCTTATCGGGGATTCTTTTGACCGTTTCCTTTCCTGAAACGGGAAGTTTAACACCTTTAGCATTTGTTGCATGGATTCCGCTATTATTAGTTGAATCCTATTTTCATACGAAAAAGAAGGCTTTCAGCCTGTTTTTTCATGCATACCTGACTTTCATTATTTATAACATCGGCACAACCTGGTGGGTTTATTACGCCAGTGCCGAAGGTGCATACATGGCTTTCCTGGCGAATAGTTTGTTAATGGCACTCGCTTTTCTTTTCTATCATTTATTGAAGCGTAAATTAGGTACGAAATGGAACGGACCAATTTTAATCTGCGTTTGGCTGAGTTTTGAATTCCTTCATTTTCACTGGGAATTATCCTGGCCGTGGTTAACCCTGGGAAATGTTTTCGCTCCGAGAGTTTCCTGGGTACAGTGGTATTCCATCACCGGAGTTTTGGGAGGTTCTCTTTGGATTTTGATTATGAATCTGCTCATTTACAAGCTGGTTATTCAGCCAAAAAACATTCTGAAAAGCCGCTACTTCATTCTTGCTGTCATTATTCTCCTTTTGCCTTTAAGTTTCTCGTTGATTCTTTATGCTTCAAAAAGCACAGCAGGAACACCTTATAATGTGGCGATCATTCAGCCAAACCTGGATCCTTACGGGGAAAAATTTGTCCTGGGAAATGAAGAACAATTGAAATCATTATTGGAACAGGCGGATCAGGCTGTCACAAAAGAAACTCAGTTAGTCATCGCCCCGGAAACGTCACTTTATCCTACTTCCCAAATCTACGAAAGAAGTTTGCGGAAGGAAATTTTCTTTCATGTGATCAATGAACACCGCGCACGCTGGAGAAATGCAGGCTTGTTGATCGGAGCTTCAACCTACCAGGTTTTTGAATACAAAAATTCTTCTGCCAGTAAATTTATCCCGCAGATCAATGCCTATGTTGAAGAGTACAATTCATCTCTTTTGTTCGACAATACGGCAAATCCCAAAATCATCCACAAATCAAAATTGGTGTTGGGGGTAGAAAAGATTCCGTTTGTCGGCATGTTTCCTTTCCTCGAACAATTGGCTATTGACATGGAAGGAGGTTCCGGAAGTTTAGGAATTGAACGTGAACCGAAGATTTTTGAAAAGAACCGTGTGAAGTTTTCTTCTGCTGTTTGTTACGAATCCGTTTACGGAGCTTTCTTAGCCAAACAAGCAAAAAAAGGATCGCAATTCATTGCCATTATCACCAACGACGGCTGGTGGAAAGACACACCGGGCTACAAGCAGCACTTTCAATTCGCGCGTTTAAGAGCGATCGAAAACAACAAATACGTGGTTCGTTCTGCCAATACCGGAAAATCGGGCGTGATTTCAAATCGCGGAGATATTTTAAAAGAAACCGGTTGGTGGGTCAAAACACAATTCAATTACACCATTCAATTGAATTCGAAACAAACGCTTTACCAGGTTTTGGGAGATTTTATCGGGTACTTTGCCATGGTTGGACTTGGAATGTTCTTCGTTTTGAGAATCCTGAAAATCTTCTCCAAAAAAGTGAAGTAAAGAAGAAGTTTCAAAGAAGCCTTCACTTCAAATAGCGAAATGAGAATTGTTTTTTAACGCAAAGAATGGAAGAGCGCAAAGGTTTAGTTCCGGAAGATATCTTTGCGTCCTTTGCTTCTTGGCGTTTAGAGAAAAACGTGTTTTTGTTTTCATGCAGATGACACGGATTTCATTGGAGTAGAAATCACCGCATCCCTTACTACGACTGGGCAAATAGATGCATGTCTATCCATCATTTCAGCCTCGATTCTTATTCGTACTCTGGTTGGTGATACCCTTAACTAATCACTCAAAACGCAAAACACCGTACTTATCCCGTTTATTCGACGCCGCAAAAATCACCTGCCGCGATTTGTAATTAACACTCGATAATTTCAAGCAAACAAAAGCTCCGATTGCATCATAGGGAGAAAACAAATTACGCTGCGTATCTCCATTACTCAAATCAAGCTGAACGCGTGCCAGGCAATAATCCTTGTACCTCAGGGAATTGGAAAACGGAATCCGGCTTCCTTTATACGTACCAAGTAAGTCGTAATTCTGTGCATTGTCGTTGAAAAAAATAACCAGGTTTCCTTCGCTGACATAACTGATCAACGATGAATATTGCCCGAAATCATTCACCGACTCCTGTTTTTTATTGATCTTCCGGAACCAGTTAAATTCTCCGGAAGCACTGATTGAATAGACGATACAATCGTTGTAATTGTAGTAATTCGTCACCTGGCTCATTCCCCTCGAATCTGTCGAATTGACCTCATAAATGTAATATTGTTCGGCTAAAACGGTAAACGAACCATCCGGAAGGAGCAAAATATTCCGGAAAGCATAATTCAACAATTCTCCGTCAACATTCTGATAATTGTAAATATCATCGGAGTTTGCATTTTCCTGTTCCAGTATTTCCTTCGGGAACTCCATAAAATATGGTGTCGCCAGCTGTTTTGATGCGTACGAAAAAGAAGCATGAAAAACCCCTTTTGCACCTTTAGAATCCTCATCACCCCAGGTTCCGGTAATGATTGCAGAAGAATCGTTCGAATGAATGGCAAAATTGTAAACTTTCCGCTGATCGAGATCCAACTCATACATTCTCAGGGAATCTCCGGCACTCATGTGAATCAAAACCGATTTATCGACCAGACCGAAATCTTTCCAGATACTGTAATAGGCTTTCGAAAAAACGGAAACTCCAAGAAAATAATCTCCTTGATTGGTCAAATGTCGCGCTTCCACGGCAGAAAGCTTCGAATCGTAAGGAATTTCGTATTCTCCTTCGCGGACAGTAAGCATCTTCTCGTCCAGGATATTGTAGCCGAAACGGTCATACATTTCCTTTTTAGCCGGAATCAGGTAATCAACTACCAGGTAATTGCTTTTGGGCGAAACCTTCGTTGTAACCAATACACTTCTGCTCCAGCCTTTCGGCACAACATACGACGCAACAACCAATGCTTTTCCCAAAGGATCTGCGTCATCATCGTATTCCTGGAGATAAAGTGTCACCGATGCACCGATTTTATCCGAAAAAAGCCCGAAAAGCCGGTTTGAAAACAGGAACATATCTTCCAATGTCACCATTTTTTCCTCTATTCTCGGCTCAATGCGCTTCGAAATAACTTCTTTTCCAAATTCGAAACGGGAAATCTTCGCAGCCGGCATCAACGAAGAATTCGTATAATGAAAGGTAAAAAAGACTCCGTTATCCTTGGGTAAAACTGCTAAGGTATTTGGTCTTGAAAGATTATCAGGACCCCAGTCAATTTGCGGCGGTAACTGCCCGAAAAGGGAATTACTCAGGAATAGAAAAAAAGTAATTTGAAGAAACCGCAAAGCTTTTTTTCTGTAATATACTAAAAGATTTCTTACACCAACTTCACTCCGGTATAATTTGCAGGAGTAATTTCTTTCATGCGATTTTTCAAGGAAATGTCGATATCCAGGGCATCAATGAAATCATGAACCGTCTGTTGTGTAACCTTCTCATTCTTACGTGTCAAGCCTTTCAAAGCCTCATATGGTTTCGGGAAACCGATACTGCGGAGAATCGTTTGAATGGCCTCTGCAACAACTGCCCAGTTCGCTTCCAAATCATCCCGGATAGCTTGCTCGTTCAGCAACAATTTATTCAACCCCACGATCGTTGCTTTAAATGCAATTAACGAGTGAGCCAAAGGCATTCCAACCGCTCTTAAAACAGTAGAATCCGTTAAATCGCGCTGCAACCTTGAAACCGGCAGTTTCGCTGAAAGATGTTCGTACAACGCATTCGCAATCCCGATATTTCCTTCCGAATTTTCGAAATCAATCGGGTTTACTTTATGTGGCATAGCTGAAGAACCAACCTCTCCCTCTTTCAGTTTTTGCTTGAAATAATCCATGGAAATGTATGTCCACATATCGCGGTCCAAATCCAGGATAATCGTATTGATTCGTTTCAGACAGTCAAAAAGATTTGCCAATTGATCGTAATTTTCAATCTGTGTTGTCAGCTGACTTCTGGTAAGTCCCAACTGTTTGTTTACAAATTGATTGGAAAAAGCCACCCAATCCGTTTCAGGGAAAGCAACGAAATGTGCATTGAAATTTCCTGTTGCACCGCCGAATTTTGCAGCGTAAGGAATGGTTTTCAAAATGTCAAGCTGCGTTTCCAAACGGTAAACAAAAACGGCAACTTCTTTTCCTAAAACTGTTGGAGAAGCTGGCTGACCGTGCGTTCTTGCCAGCAATGAAATTCCGGACCAATCGTTTGAATAACCTTTCAAAACACCGATTAATTCCTCCAAAGCAGGAATGTAAACTTCCACTACTGCCTCTTTCAAACTCAAAGGAATTGCCGTGTTATTGATATCCTGGGAAGTCAGCCCGAAATGAATGAACTCCAGGTAATTTTCCAGGTCCAGATTTTGCATCTTTTCCTTCAGGAAATATTCCACTGCTTTCACATCGTGATTGGTTGTTTTTTCAATGTGTTTAATCGCCAAAGCATCTTCTTCCGAGAAAGAAGTTACGATTGCTCTCAACGCAGGAAAAACTGAAACCGGAACAGACTTCAATGGTCCGATTCCCGCTTCAACCAACGCGATAAAGTATTCAACTTCTACATGCACTCTGTATTTGATCAATCCGAATTCAGAAAAATAAGGAGCCAGTTCGCTAACTTTTGAACGATAACGTCCGTCTACCGGACTAATTGCAGTTAGTGATGTAAGAGACATTGAATTACTCATAGTTCATTTTTTGAAGGTGCAAAGATAGTTCTTAATTACGAATTACAAATGTCGAATTGTGGGTTCCTGTCGTCTGCATAGATTTCACGGGAAGAATTCCAAATTTCCATTCGTAATTCATAATTCGGCATGCGTAATTATATTAAATTTGAGCATGCGATTCATCAAAAACCTTTTTATTGGTTATAGAGCATATATCAAAGCATTCCGGCTAATCATCGATTACAAGCTGTATTTCTATATTATCTTCCCTGCCATTTTAATGCTTGGAATTTACCAGGTCGGATTTATGATTCACCTTCACGAGCCCAGGCCAACAGCTACCAGCATGAACGGAATTATCTGGTATATGATCAAATTGATGGCAGAAATCCTGATCGCAACGACTTTGATGCGTTTTGCAAAATACCTGGTCGTGATATTGCTGTCTCCGATGTTCTCTAAGATTTCGGAAAAAGTCGAATTCATTCTTACCGGAAACAGATACCGTTTCAGCTTCAATCAGCTGGTTAGTGATGTGAAGCGCGGAATCCGGATCGGGGTCAGAAACATGATGTGGGAAGTCTTTTTCTTTACGATTGTGTTTTTAATCGGAGTAATCGGCTGGGGAGATTTTGCACTCAGTCCGGTGCGACATATCCTATTCTTCATCAGTTTCTATTACTACGGTTTTTCCTTCATGGATTACATTCACGAACGTCTGAAAATGAACCTGCACGAAAGCATTCAGCTGGCAAGAGAAAACCGCGGAATTGCACTTTCCATCGGATCTGTTTATTCGGTGTTAATCTGGAATTTCATTGATTTGAGCACACTTTTCGACTGGTCTTCCTTTGGCGCCGATCCGTGGCAGTTCATGCTTACTTTTCTGACGAATTTAGGCCTTTGGATTTGTGCTTCTTTCGCTCCGATTTGGGCCATCGTGGCTGCAACCATTGCCATGCATGACCTCCTGGATCTCAAAGCCATTTCAAGAGATGAGTTCGCAGAGAATGTGATGAATTAATCTCCTAAATGCCGAATTCCTGATTAAGACAGTTCATGCTTCGACAAACTCACGATACCTGGTTTAAAGTTCAAACAATTCGTAATTCGTAATTCGTAATTCGTAATTCGTAATTCGTAATTCGTAATTCGTAATTCGTA
>NZ_JASLCN010000310.1 GCF_030151805.1 Fluviicola sp. | reverse complement strand
TATATCTATGCTATATCTATGCTATATCTATGCTATATCTATGCTATATCTATGCTATATCTATTGCAAATGTTTTTAATGCGAGTTAGGTATTTTTGAGAGTTGAAAGTCACTATTTTAGGTTACGAATTACTTTTTAGAGAATATTGTTGAGTATGAGGCTTACGGTGAGGTAGTTGACGGATTTTTTTCCGGCGTCGACGTGCAGTAAATCGTTCATGTAGCCGATGCCGTACATCCATTTTCCATTTGGAGATTTGTAGGTTAGAACGGCAGAAAGGCGGGTTTCTCCGTATTCGAAGTGTTCCCATTTCTGTGTTTTTTCCTCGAATTCGGTTGAAAACAGGAATTCGCAACCGGCAATGACTGACAAGCGCTTGTTTCGTGTTAAGGCAATTTCGCTTTGAAATTTTAAGCGGGAGCGGAATGCGGATGATACTTTCCAATCTCTGAATTCAGGATTGTAGAATTTGCGGTATTCCTGGCGAAAGGCAATAGAGGGAATCCATTTTTTCTTCCAGCTTTTGGTTATTCTTGAATAAAGCCGAAATTCCTGTTTGAATTTGTCTTCGGCAGCCAGGTAGGGAGGGCTTTTTTCGTATTCGTTTTGGTGGCGGTAGCTTGCAGCGAGTGAAACGCTCCAGGTTGGTCTGAATTTGAATTTCACTTCTTCATTCAGGACTAAGATTCCGAAGCGCTCGAAGACATTGGCGTTATCGACATTGCTTTGTGCAGCGATTCCCACATAGGTCATGGAACTGAATTTTCCTGCCGAATCCAATTGCTGATCCAGCCCCAGAGCGAACCACAGGTTCATGTTGGAATTGCTTCCCAAACCGGGAGGTGTTAGCTGTCCGAATGAATACACCAAATTTAAAAGAACAACAGGAAGAATTATTCTGAGCTTCATGACCTGGAAGTTTGTTTAGATAAAATCAATTTTATCGACCAATTTATTTTGTTGGAAGTAATAAGCTTCAAACGATTTGTTGTCGATTCCATAAACCGCTTCAATGACAATCTTGTCGGCAGCCGGCATTCTGCTTTTCACGAAATCCTGCTGTTCACGGGATAACTCGGTTATTGGAATCACTTGTTCGAACTCAAAACCGTGATCATAAGTGAATTCAAGTTCATAATTCGCGTGCTGCCAATTCAGTTTTTGCTCGTAGGCTTGTAAATGAGGGGCGGTAGTCGGATTTTTTGATATGAACAAATCTGCTCCTGATTGTGAGAGCATCACGAATCCGGATAAAACCATTGCCGAATAACCTATTTTCTTAAATGAAACTTCACTTAAGTGAGGCAGAATCCACTTCATCGCTATTGTCGAAAAAATGGCGGAAGCAGCAACCACGATCCCGATGTATATGACTTTACCGGTTATCAACCCAAACAAAAAGTACAGTACAATTTTGACTAAATGCAACATGATCTCATTCGCTGCCCGTGTGGCAACGATTTCTTCTTTGGTTAGCCCATACCGCAGGTAAAACCGATTGAATAAAAGTCCGACCGCTCCTGTTAAGCCTGACAAGAATCCGGCTAAAAAACCAATGCTTGTGAGTTTAATGGTAGCCGGTATTTCCGTTTCACTGAGTTCTTTTGGCTTCTTGAACAAAAAGGTCAGGTTGCTTACCAGAAAAAGCCCCATTGCGATCTCCAAATAAACAGGATTGACATATTTCAACAACCAAGCTCCTAACCAAACTGCTGGCAGAGCTGCTGGCACGAAGTATTTGACGATACTCCAACGAATATTCTTTCGGAAAACGACCAGTCGTGAGGCAGAGCTTGTAAAAGTTCCAATCGACAATGCGGCTGGAACTTGACTTACAGCTACTAATTGACCAAGAATCGGAATGAGCATCAGTCCTGCCCCGCCCCCACAGATAGCACTAATTGAAAATGCCAGGAAACTAACAATAAACAGGATTATCAGAATTGTTGCCATGTTCGATATGATTGGTCCATTACTTTTTCGGATGCATTACCAAGTTGCGAAAAGATCCGGTTATTTACTGATTCTTGTGAGAACGGACGGATCTTGTTTTACTCCGGCTGCGGAATAAACGACTTTCTGGTCTCCCAGGGCTAAGTCTACTTCTATTTCGTAGTAAACGTTTTTGCCGATTTCAATGCGTTTTGCCTCATCCAGTCTGCCGTCTTTGTAATCTGCTTTGACTTTGTTCAAAACGACGGAGGGAATTGCGGCGATTTTAATTTCCTGTTCTACTTTCAGAATTGTTCCTTCTGCATTTACCCACACTTCATAGTCGTCTTTTCCCAAATCGAATTCGGCTTCGTAAATCCCTCCTTTCACTTCCCAGTCCAACTCTTTTGCGTCGGGATATTTGGTCATCACTGCATTAATAACTACTGATGGAATTTCCTGCTGGTCGATGGTGGTGCTTGCACATGAAACAAATGCAATTCCTAAAAACCCTGTCAATATCAATCGTAACCCTTTCATATTATGTGTTTTTTAATTTATAGGACAAATTTATGGGGCAAATCGGGAAAGAATTGGGAATACTGATTGGATGGGGAGTTTTTTACCACATAGATACAATAGAGCACATAGCTATAGAAAACTGAATGGGGATTTGAAAAGCTGGTTGGTTTAACCACGAAGGACACAAGGAGTTATTTACATGATATGCGAGATTTGAAACGTTGATTATTTTAACCACATAGTCACAATAGAACACATAGCTATAGAGCGCTGAATGGGGTTGGAAAGCTGGTTGGTTTAACCACGAAGGCACGAAGGACACAAGGATTTTTGGATGAGCTGACCGGTGAACTAAACTTCATTAAACGCAAAGGAGCAAAGGCCGCAAAGTGTGGGGCGTTATAGCTGAGTTTTTTTACTACATAGATACAATAGAGCACATAGCTGCGTGTGATTTGAGGACATCATTACCTGAGTACAAGGTGCAGTAAGCATTATGTATTCATTCCGGGGACTTTCTTTATCCGAAATTCACGTTGAAACGGTGACGGAAAGCGGAATGGGTGTACGAGATTTTGTATCCGGAAACGTCTGTGATGGATTTCACGATTGCCAGCCCCAAACCTGTCGATGCCTTGTCGTTGGATTCTTTGTAAAAACGGGTAAATACCGCATTTGTATTCAAGGGTTTGTCGGAACCTGAATTGGCAATTTCAAAGGAGGATTTTGAGAGGGTGATTTCGATCGTTCCTTTTTTGAAGTTGTGCCGGATGGCGTTTTTGATGAGATTTGTCAGGAGAATGCGTGCCAACTCGGCATTCATGTTGATGATCAATGTGGTTTCTTCGGTGAGGATCAATTCAAGCTCCTTGTGCTCGATCTGATCTTCAAAGTCGGACAAAACGGTTTTTACCAATTCGTTCAGGTTGATCTTTTCTTCGTTGAGGAATTGTTTGTTTTCGATTTTGGAAAGTAAGAGCAGGGATTTATTCAAACGGGTTAAGCGCTCCAACGTTTCGATCGTTTGAAAGACTTCTTTTACGACTTCTTCGGACAACTCCGGGTTTTCTGCCAGCAGCTGCAGTTTGTTCAATGCGATTGCCAATGGCGTTTGCAGTTCGTGCGATGCATTTTCGATCAGTTGTTTCTGGTTGTGATAGGAACGAATGGTGTTTTCCAATACGTCCTGGATCACTGTATTGAGGACCTGGAACTCTGTGACTTTGGATTGAAGCGGAGCAACCTGTTCGTTTTTGCCGAGTTTGAATCCACTCAAGCGGTTCAGGAAGGCGAAAAAGGGTTTCCACATGCTTCTCAGAACCAATACGTTTATAGCCAGAATCGTTACAATCAGCGTCAGATAAAGCCAAAGCAGGGAATAAAACAGGTCTTCGATCAAATCGTCTTCTTCCACCATGGATGAAATGACTTTGAGCTGATAAAACTCGTTTTCGTTTGCTTCAAAGACTGTTGTTAAGAGTCGTACGGGTTCCAAATCGTCTTCGTTTTCCATATACATCAAAGTGTCTTTGTAATCATCGAAATGATTGAGTGCCTGACGTTCTTCTATTTTCCGGATGGAATAATTTCCTTCGTCGAAATTGGTTTTATGAAGGACGGTGGAATCCAGTTCTGCCTGGTGAATGATCAGTAATTTCGAATTATCTAATCCATCGTCGATGCTGTCGTGTACTTCATCAATCATGTTTACATAAAAGATCAATGCCCAAACTGACAATGCGATGAGCAGGGCAACTGACATGAAGATGACTGTGCGCTGGATTAATTTCACGATTCGATCAGTTTATATCCGACTCCGTAAATGGATTGAATTTCAATTCCGGAATCCAGATCATTCATTTTTTTTCTCAGGTTCTTGATTTGAGAATAGATGAACTCAAAGTTATCGGATTCATCGATATTGTCGCCCCAAACATGTTCTGCCAGGGCTGTTTTATGCACCAAACGGCCTTTATTGGAGATCAAATACATTAAAATGGCAAATTCTTTCCGGTTTAAGGTTACCGGTTTATGATGAACCGAAACGGATTGATTGGTCACATCTGCCTGAATGTTCCCGATTTCGACCAGGGCATTTCCGTCGAATTTCTTCCGTCTGACAATGGAACGGATCCGTGCGATTAGTTCTGAAAAATGAAAGGGTTTCGTTAAGTAATCGTCTGCCCCGAGGTTCAAGCCTTCGAGTTTGTCATCCAATGAATTCCGGGCTGAAATAATGAGTACTCCGTCTGATTTATTGTTGTTTTTCAGTTCCTGGAGTAATTCCAGGCCGCTGCCGTCGGGTAAATTGACATCCAAGAGGATGCAATCGTACTCGTAAATCAAGGCTTTGTCGAGGGCTTCCTGTAAGTTTGCAGCTGATTCCACGACAGCGTTTTCCTGCCTGAGGGCACGTTCAATGGATTCGAGCATTTCCGGTTCGTCTTCTACAACTAATACTTTCATAAATCAAAGTTCTTTTAAAATTCTGAAAAAAAACTGGAATTTGGGCTATTGTGGGGAGGAGAGTTATGGGAGGAGGAGATTTTTAGCTCATAGAAGCCAGACTGATTGTTTAACCACAAGGCAAGGATTTTTTGGATGAGCTAAACCGGTGAACTAAACTTCATTAAACGCAAAGTGGCAGAGAACGCAAAGATGAAGGGAAATCTGTATGTTATTTTTTACCACATAGGGCACATAGAACACATAGCTATAGAGCGCTGAATGGGGGTTGAAAAGCTGGTT
>NZ_JASLCN010000269.1 GCF_030151805.1 Fluviicola sp. | reverse complement strand
CGGAAATTATTACATCGTTCTCCAGGTAACAAATGCCTTGGGTTGTACCGATAGCGCGATTCGTTTCATCGCCATCAATACGGTAACAACTGAAATCACCACATTGATTCCTACAGTTATTTCTCCGAACGGCGACAGCTCAAACGATGTCTGGAAACTGGACTTTCTCCAATTGGGCTATCCGAATGCACACATCGAGATTTACAACGAGTGGGGGCAAACGGTCTTCACTTCGGATGGTTATGAAGAACCCTGGGATGGAACCTTTAACGGAGAACCGGTTCCGGACGGGAATTACCTGTTCGTAATTCAGCTGAACGCGAATGCAAGCCCGGATATCTACAAAGGAGTATTAATGGTGTTAAGAAAAAGAGACTGATATGAATAAGAAGCATTTTATTACAGGCTTGTTTGTTGTTTTACTCTTCGTTTCTTTCGGGCAGCAGCAAAGTATTTTCACAAACATATTAGCCAATCCGCTGCATTATTCTCCTGCGTATGTAGGAAGTACGAATTACCATGAAGTGAGTTTTTTCAATCGAACTCAGTGGGTTGGATTCAAAGATGCGCCACGGAATTTCTATTTGAATTTTCACGGTTCTTTCAAGAATAAAGCAAAACACGGCTACGGCGTTCAGCTCCTGTCGGAACAAACGGGATTATTGAGTAAAACCGGTATTTATGTGAATTACGGGTATCAGATCAAAATGAGTAAGAAATGGAAAATGGGATTGGGAGTTCGTCCGGGTTTTGTGCAATACCGGATTCGTTTATACGATGCCGTTGTTGCAGATGCCGGAGATCCGATTTTTACAGGTAATACCTATTCGGGAAATGCATTCGATGTCAATGCAGGATTCCGTCTTTACAGCGATAAATTTGAATTCAGCGGAGGAATTGATCATTTGATCGGAAAGAATCTGAATCTGTCTTCCTACAACCAAAACCTGCAGTTTCATTATACTTTGATGACTTCCTATAAGTTTCAATTCAAAAAGAATTGGGAGTTGAGACCGGCAATTTTGTTCAGATATACGAAACCGGTTCCTTCACAACTTTCGATTCTCGCACAATTGTCTTACAAAGAGAAGTTCTTTGGAGGGTTGAATTTCAGAACAAACGATGCAATCGGGATTTTCCTTGGGATCCGATTGAAAAACCGTTTGAGTATCACGTATGGATACGATTACAGTTATACGAAAATCAGAAAGTACGGCGCAGGTTCTCATGAAGTAGGTATTTCCTTCATCATTACCAAAAACAGACCTTCGCTGGAAGAAGAAGATGACAAATTGAATAATAGTATTCTTGAAGATATCCAGAAGGAAATCGAAAAGGATAAATAGGACGATGAATTTAGAGCTTATGAAATTACGTCGAATAATAGTATTGTTAGCGTTGATTTTTACGGTCGGATCCTTTGAAAGTAAAGGCCAGATCGACTCCGTTTTTTGGTTTGCGGCACCGTGGGTCACACCAAGTCATGCAGGAAACACTCCGCTAGCGTTGAGAATCTCCACATTTAATGCACCGACGACGGTTCGTGTATATCAGCCTGCGGGAACCTACGATTCTACCTTTGTAGTTCCGGCAAACTCCTTGAGTTCACTCTTTTTGGATGCGATCGTTAACACCCTGGAATCTAAACCGGCAGATAACGTATTGAATTACGGAATCAAGATTGAGGCAGATACCTTGATTACGGTGGTTTACGAGGTCGTTACCATTGTCAATAACCCGGAAACATACTCCTTAAAAGGACAAAATGCGCTGGGAACGGAGTTTGTTTGTCCGTTTCAAAACACCTGGGCGAACGGAAGCTATACACCGATTCAGCCGAAATCCATGATTTGTATCGTTGCCACGGAAAACAATACAACCGTTTGGATCACTCCGAAGGCAACAGTAGTAGGCCATCCCGCCGGAATCACATATTCTGTGGTTTTAAACAAAGGACAAACGTATACGATTGAAAATACGTCACAGGCAACAAATACTCCCGGAAATAACCTCGGGGGAACAATTGTCGTTGCCAATAAACCGATTGCCGTCACGGTTTCGGATGATTCTGTAACCAACTCAGGTGGTGGTTGCCGGGATTTGATGGGAGATCAGATTGTTCCGGTCGATGTAGTGGGAACAAATTACATCGTAAACCGGGGAAATATGTTTGCGAATTCCCAGGAAGGAATTTTTATCGTTGCAACTCAAAACTTTACTTCAGTAAGTGTCACCACTTCTTTGGGAACCTTTTCCCAGCTCCTGAACCAGGGAGACACGTGGAAATATGTTCTGACGGCGACGGAAACACTGGCGTACGTGGATGCAGATAAAAACGTTTATGTCCTTCAGGCAAGCGGTTTCGGATGTGAAGTCGGTGAAGCATTGCTTCCGCCGATCAACTGTGCCGGATCAAGTCAGGTGAGTTTCACCAGAACCAATTCGGAGACATTTATCCTCAATATTTTATGTCCGACAGCCGCGATCAATGACTTTTTATTGAACGGTAGTGCAACACTCGTTCCGGGTTCTGCTTTTAACCCTGTTCCCGGAACAGGAGGTTTCTGGAGTGGCGCACAAATCACATTCAGTACGGCAAATATTCCGGTTGGTTCCTCCAATTTGATTACCAATTCCAGTGAATATTTTGGAATGGGAGTAATCAACGGTGGAGCAAGTTCCGGATGTTATTATCACTACATGTCTTCTTTCAACCGGAAAGTATATGTGAAAGCCGGAAATGATACAACGCTTTGTAACGGAGATCCTTCTGTATTGCTGAATGGTTCTGTGGAAGGTGGATCAATAACCGGTCAATGGTCGGTTCTGAACGGGGCAGGAACCTTTGCCAACTCGGTAGATTTGTCCACTTCATATGTTCCGTCTGCTTCAGATTATGCACAGGGAACCCTGACTTTTATCCTGACCTCAACCGGAAATTGTGATCCTGTAAGAGATACGATGGTCGTAAACTTCATTCAATCACCGGAAGCAAATGCCGGTTTAGATGATTCTTATTGCAAGAACAATGTTGGAGCAGTGCCTGTTACGGGTGCGTTTTCATATG
>NZ_JASLCN010000255.1 GCF_030151805.1 Fluviicola sp. | reverse complement strand
CGCAGAGGTGAAAAAACGAACAGCGCTTATTCTTATGGGTTGACTGCCTTTGACAAACTGGAGATGGAATTTATCAATGCTCCGCTTGATTTGAAAGATTTACATGCATTTTTAAGTAATATCTGTGCGTACGTGATCAAGAGTGATGTGACATTTAAAAGTGGGGAAACCTTAGGATATACGGAAGACCAGAAGATCAGAATCACGCAATCCAAAGGACAATTTGTAGAAGGTCAGAGTTTTAAGTTTGAAATGTAAAATTATTGTTTATCAAATAGTTAATGCTGTTTATTTACATGTAAAGTTTAATTGAATGATTCCTGAAATATTCAAAAAGTACCAGGCAGAATTGGAAAGTCTGAAAAGAGATTCCATTCTGATCAGTGAAAAGTGAATGTATATAAAGGAAAGCATGAATATGTCTATTCATTCAGCAGAGTTTGTTTTTTACTTGAAAAAGTGGAAACCATTGATCCGGATAAAATCACATTGAAACCACTTGAGATTTACGGATAGTCTACACAGAGAATGAAAAAACAAATCAAAGCACAACAATAACAAAAATGACGATAGAATTAGTTCACGAATTATTTACCGCTATTGCAGAAGCAAATACGAATCCATTCAGAATCCTTGATGGTCAGAATATTCTGAAAGGGAATCCGGTTGCTAAAAACATATTTGTTTCTGTGAATGGCGACGGCTTGATTAAAAACGGCGGTTTTGATACATATTTGTATGAAATCAAATCGGGTAAAATAACCAATACCCATGTGAAACAGGCATTCGAAGAAATCGGGTTTACTTCCGGGTTGGAAATTTTGAACAAGGCGAGAAGAAGTGCGAACCTGAATGCCCTGGATATGGCGTATTATCAATTAGACGAAGAATTTGAACAATTGCTCACCGACTACCTTCAGCAGCATTGGGACACTCCTGAATTTATCGCTTACTGTGATTCGATTTCATTTAAGCGCGATCAATAACAACTCAATACGAAGTACAACAGGGCGAACCGTTCGGGAATGATTTTTATAGCATATAAATATGAGACAGTTGAAGAGGTTTAAGGAGTTCAAACCAGTGAGACCGTAGATTTCAATGAAAACCTCCAATCAATTGTATTCCGGAATAAAACAACTAATTAATAAACAATCAAAAACACATCATGGGACTATTTAGCGGATTATTTAAAAAGAAAGAGAAACCAATCGTTAAAAAGAAAGACGAACTGCTTGCAAATTCAGCAAAAGTAAGCATGGAAAAAATGGAAGAAATCCAGGTATTCCTGAAGGATAAGATGGATGCAGATGAATACAATTCGGCTTTTAACCAGGCATGCAGAATGATTCCGAAAGGACAGTACACAGAAGCGATTGCAGTGTTTGAATCCGTTTATGAGCACTCAACTGATACTTACGAAAAGGGAAGTTGTGAAAGCCAGATCGGAGCATGCCACTTTTTTCTCGGAGATTTTGAAAAAGCATTGGAGTTTTACACTAAATCATTCCATTCCGGTTACGACAAAGGTGTGATTGACTTCAATATTTGGGAAGCTTGTGAAGAATTGATGAAAATAGATGGTAACAAGGCGAAATGGTCGCAGTATTACTTAGATCTTTTTCCGAACGGAGAATCCGCCAGAAAAGCAAAAAAGAACAGAGCTTAAATGAAGGGATTTAAATTCCTTTGCGTTCTTTGCATCTTCGCGTTTCTAACCGCAAAGAAGCGAAGAGCGCGGAATCTCGAAATCTTCATAGTGGAAAAAAAATCAAGCTGTATTTTTAAGATGCTGTATAACTATATGAATACCACATCAAAATGAAGAACATCCAATTAGAAATACTCGACAAGTACGAGGGAAATGCCAATTTCGAATTCATCGAAGGGAATATCTATAAAGATATGGAAGAAAATCACTATGTATTTGCCCTTTCCTATGAATTGGAAGAAACGGAAGATTCTCAATATCCGCTGGAAGATATCCTGGACGAGTATTTGCTCCACGTATCGGATTTTATTGACGAAGACCGTTTTTATGCTTCGCAGGAAGTAATATTGGAATTGGGGGGAGATTTGGAAAACGTGAAAGAAGCCATTGCCGCCATTATTGGTAAACGAGTCTACAATCAGGAATATGAAGACGAAAAAGGAGTGTTGCGCGTTAAATTAATCATTGAATAAACACGATTTAGCAAAAACGAAATGGAACTTACATACCTGGCAAATTGCACGGAATATGCAGAAATTGTGGATCGAAAATTGTAAACCAAATGGCTGACATGTTCCAAAAATGCAGAGATTATCCGAACGGATTTATTTTATCCTTCAGCGAATGTATGAAGAGCATCAGCGAATTTGTATTTGGGGGTTCAATGTTCAAATGTAGGTGTTATTTTTAATCCTGTAAAACGTGATTAATTCATTTGGAATGAGCAATTTGTTTAGTGAATAAAACAAAAAATTGAAATCGGTATAAACAATTAAAAACAAGCAAAAATGAAAAAAGTATTTGCAATTATTCTTGTCCTTAGTGGTACAACATTCGCTAAAGCACAAACCATCGAGTCGGGGAGTCACGGTACGACAGGCTATATTAAAAGCGACGGAACCATTGAAAACAGCAGTCATGGAACAATCGGATACATCAAAAGCGATGGAACGATTGAAAACAGAAGTCACGGTACAATTGGTTACATTAAAAGCAATGGGACAATCGAAAACAGTAGCCACGGTACAGTTGGTTATGTAAAAAGCGATGGAACAGTAGAGAACTCCAGCCATGGAACAATCGGATACATCAAAAGTGATGGAACGGTTGAGAATTCCAGCCATGGAACAATCGGTTATGCAAGAGGAATTAAAAGAGAATGGGCTGCCGTAGCGTATTTCTTCTTTAAGTTTTAAGGAATTTTAAAAATTGAGATGCACCGAGAACAACTTTTCATTTTCCGGAAGTATGAGTAGTTTGCTTCGAAGCAAGATTCCTGGATGGTCCTTATGCTGAAAATCGTAGAAAAGGAACAAATGGAGCGGAAAAAAGCATTTCCTGTTTGAGTCCGACCAGCGAAAGCTGTCGGACGCGTTTTAAATGCTTTCGCGAAATGCCGTGTACTTTTCAGATTTTCGAATACAGACCTGGACTTTTGGTTCTTTGCGGCAATGGCAAAGAACGTCTTGATAAAAATTAATTGTAGCAAAGGATGGCTTCGACTCTGCTCAGCCGTCCTTTGGTACAAACCAAATGATTATTTTTTTCGGGAAACCAAATTCTTAAAAAACAACGTCATACAAGCCGCGGCAACAAACGGAAACGTAAGTTGGATAAGCTGGTAATGACGCATCGTTAAACCAATTGCAACGGTTAATACAACCGAAATCAAGACCCAAAGACCATCCTTTACCTGGTTTCCTGCAAATACAATGGCGCACAATACGGCGTTATAACTCAACAATCCCATCCCGATTTCTCCAACAGGAACAGAGCACCAGAAAGATAAAATTCCGGCAGCTAATGCGCCCGCAAGACCATACAACGCGGAGATAGGAGATTGAATAAAAACACCGGTAAAGAAAGCCAGCCCGGCAAAAACACTTCCCTGGAAAATAACTTGTCCGAACCCTTTTAATGCAAATGTCAAATCCGATGCAACAGGAACTGAGTTACTTAACAATTTGGAGGGTGCAAGCGGATATACCTGCTGAAACAACCAAATGATTCCCCAGGTTACCAACACAAACGGTAGTGTAAACACCGGAATTTTTTTGACAATAAACAGATGCTGTAAAATTGTTGCTGCGATCGAACCTGCTATAATGGCCGGCCAAACAAGCCAAACGGGTTCAAAATATAAAATCAGTGCCGGACCAACCAAAGCTGCGCTAAAACCATAGAATCCTTTTTCGATTTCAGATTGGTCGTATCGGAGTACCTGAGCTGTGATTGTTCCGCAGCAAACGGCTAAAATGGCAGCAAGCCCCATGAACGGCGATCCGTAAAAAATCCCCGCCAGGAATAACAATCCGGTTGCAGCGTTTTCCTGGAGCATGATTTGCCCCAAACCTCTTAAAAGAATCAATGAAAAACGGTATGTTTTCATTCCTGTAAATGTGTGGAAATTAAGATCTTCATTTTCTGTATTTGAGAACAAACTCCTTTGCTTCTTCCATAGAAAGCGGGTAGGGAACTTGCAGATAAGTTCCGGGACCAATGTGCTCGTATGCATGTTGAAAGTAAAAGCCGTGATCTTTTAAAAATTCCGCCAGTTCCCATGCTTTTTTGTCGTGCTTTTTGGGTGGTTTGAATTTGTGATTTAAGAACGTTGCCGGATTTCCGCAATCGGGGCAAGTCAGGCTGAATTCAGCTTGAAAATCAGTTATAATACTAAAGGATTTTCTGCATTCAAAACAAACCTTTTTATGCCCCATATTGCGAATATACTTGTAAATGAAGTATGAACTCTTCAGTCCTTTTTATTTTTCACATTCAACAATACTTGAAATTTCAGTACCGGTCAAAATCAAACGTTTAAAGGTTAAACCCGATTTTTCAATCAAGGTTTTAAATTCGCTTAAAGTTCGTTCTTTTCCGGTGGTCATTGCCATGATGTTGATGTCCAGCAGTTTTCCCGCATGTGGTTTATTCTGCGAATCATCCGGAATCACAGAGTCAATGATCAATAACCTGGCACCTTTTGGCATCGCATGGCAAACGTTTTTCAGGATTTGAATCGATTCTTCATCATTCCAGTCGTGGATAGTCCACTTGGTCATGTAAAGATCCGCTCCTTCAGGTATGACTTCTTCAAAAAAGCTTCCCGCAGCGGTTGAACAGCGTTGCACCAAGTCCTGTGGTATGGATTTACTGGTTAAATCAGCAATGTAAGGTTGATCAAAAATAATTCCCTTGCTTCCCGGAGTAGCTCCCAAAATGGCAAACATCAAAGCGCCGTTTCCACCACCGACATCAACCAACGTTTTGTAAGGACTAAAGTCATAAGCATCAATGATGGCTTTCAAAACTGCGCCCGACATTCCTGCCATGGCTTTTGCGAGGTTGACTCCCGCATCGGGATTTTGCTGATAATATTCCCAAACCGGAATTCCATGTGCATGGTCGAAAGGTACTTTTCCGGTTTTTACGCCGTATGTCAAATCTCCGAAAGCAGGGAAGTGTTCACCAAGATTTGCCAATGCCCAGGGTTTAACAGATCCCGGAACATCCGTCAGTAAGGTTGATCCGAAATCGTTCAGCCCAAAAGTCCCGTTTCCTTTTTCTTCAAAAATTCCTACACTGGTAACTGCCCGAAGCAAGCGGTAAAGAGACGGTTCATCAGATGCTGTTTCCTTTGCCAGTTCGGAGAGGGTTTTAGGACCATCGATCAGTTTATCAGCAATATCGAGTTTTGAAACCGCATGAATACAGCAGGCAACCCAGTAACCGCTGATTAGTTCATACATTTTAAAAGATAATTCGGGGTTTTGTGGCAATTTTTCCATAGTGAATAGTTATTAATGTTAAAACGACTAAAATTATGAAAACCGTTTATTTTTCCATAATTTCATTTTGAAAATAAAACAGTTGAACCACTAAAACTGAATAGAGATGTTGGCTGACGTACTGAACATTTTATCGTTGTTGAATAATGTAGAGAAATCACATGCCCAAAAAACGGCGTTGGTTCATGAAAGTGAAACGATCACATTCGAACAATTACATATTCAATCAAACAAGCTTGCCAATTATCTGAAAAGTAAGGGAGTCAGTACAAACGCTCCGCTTTGCTTTTGCCTGGATCAATCCATTGAAAAAGTGGTGGTCATGCTATCTATCTGGAAAGCCGGAGGAGCATATGTTTCGCTTGATCCGTTATATCCCGATAACCGGTTGCAACACATTCTGGATGATACGGACAGTCCTGTACTAATTACGACAAAAGCTTTTTCCGATAAATTTTCCTGGTATAACGGGGAAGTTATTCTCCTTGATGAACAACGGGATGAACTAGAAGAGGAAGCAAACGAATTGCTCTATTCTGATTGTGAGGACGGCCTGGCTTACCTGGCGTACACATCCGGAAGTACCGGAACTCCTAAAGCTGTCATGGCGGAACACAAAGGATTGGGAAATTTTGTAAGTAGTTTTGGCGCATTTTTAAATGCCGGAGAAGGAGATACAGCGCTGAATATCTCATCCTCCAATTTCGATGGAATCGTTCTGGATCTTTGGGTGCCGCTTTCTCTCGGAATGACCGTTTTTCTTTATCCGGATAACCGAATTGTGGGTGAACCTTTGCTTCAGTATATCCGGGAAAATGACATTTCGATTCTTCCTTATCTTCCGGTTTCTATTCTGGCTACTTTACCAACGGATCAACCGATCGGGAAACTGCGGAAAATCTGCACGGGTGGCGAAGCCCCGGTGGTTCATGTGATTGATCATTGGAAGAAAAAAACAGAGTTGATTAATATCTATGGCCCCACTGAAACGACCGTGGTGGTTTGCGGATTTCAATTTGACGAAGATCATCCCATAAACACGATCGGGAAACCTTTACCCAATGTGAATTTTTATGTTCTGGATGAAGAAATGAACGTACTTCCGACAGATGAAGTCGGTGAACTTTACATCGGAGGAATCCAGGTTTCCAGGGGTTATTACAATCAACCGGAATTGACTGCAGAACGATTTTTGGATTTCATTACCCCGGAAGGAACAATGAACCGGATTTATAAAACAGGAGACCTCGTTCGCAGACTGGCAGATGATATGATCGAATTTGTCGGCAGGGCAGATCAGCAGGTAAAAATCAGGGGGTTCCGGGTAGAACCGGCTGAAATTGAAGAAACAATCCGTCGCTCCGGTCTCGTGGAAAACTGTATCATCGTTGTTAGGGAAGAACGAAACGAAAAGCAAATGGTTTGCTTTTACAAAAATGGCAAGGATAAAAATGCATTCCCGGAAGATTTACGGGCCTACCTATTTGAGCAGCTTCCGCCATACATGATTCCCTCCCGGTTTTTAGAAATCGAAACATTTCCATTGACTGCGAATGGTAAAATAGACAAGTCCGGTTTAAAAAATATCGCGTCGGGCGAAGAAAAAAGAAGGCATTTTGCCGCTCCTCAAACAGAGTTACAACAACAATTGGCACTTCTTTGGGTGACTGTTTTAAACATCCAAACGGTTGGCATACACGATAATTTTTTTCAATTCGGGGGAAACTCCATTCTTGCCTACAAATTGGTGAGTCAAACCAGAGAGAAGCTTCATCTTGATTTACAAATAGCGGATCTTTTTTTGTATCCGACCATTCACAACCTGGAACAGTATATCCTGCAAAAAGATTTTGACGAGAATGAATCCGACACTTCTCCGGCTGAAAACAATCGGGGAGAGCTTTCCGCTCAGCAACAGGCATTGTGGTTTCTCGACCGGCTTCATGGAAGTGTGGCTTACAACGTCGGTGCCATTTATCCGATCAGGAAAGATGTTTCTTTGATAAAACTGGAGCATGCAATTCGGAAATTGTTGAAAAAGCACCCGGTTTTAAGAACGGTAATTGAAGAGAAAAACGGATTGGCATATCCTGTTGAGATCAACGAAAGCAATTGGGTATTGCAGGAATTGTATCATTCGGAAAACCTGCAGGAACTCTTACAAATGCCATTTGACCTCGAAAGAGATTACATGCTTCGTGCGTATGTGATCCATGAAAACGACCGGCCTCAATCTTTGTTCCTGATCGTTCATCATATCGTTACGGACGGTTGGACAATGCCTTTAATAGTGGAGGGGATAAATGCCAACTACAATGAAGGTTCAGGCAATGAAACCGGAATAATTTCAGACGGATATGATGATTACAAACAATGGCAGCAAAAACAGAATAACGATGATGGCATTCGTTTCTGGAAAAATTACCTGGAAGACGTGCAGGTTTTGCAAATCGCGCATGATTTTAAAAAGCAGTATCCTCATTCCGACCACGGAAAACAATTTCAATTTGAGATTGATGAAGACCTGACGAAGGCTTTAAAGAACGTTTCAGAAGAGCAATCAACCACTTTGTATACAACACTGATCTCTGCATTTGGTTTGCTGATGCAATATTACAGCGGTCAATCCGATATATGTATTGGAAGCCCGTTTGCCAACCGTCCGCATTCTTTTGATCGGACGATCGGTTATTTCGCCAATATGCTTCCTGTGCGCATGAAAATAGATGGAAACCCTGCATTTTCAGAATTTCTCAAACAAAACAGGGAGTTAATGCCTGCAATTTTTCAGCATCAGTATGTTCCGCTTGAAGCAATCATCAGTCAGGTGATCAAAGACCGTTTCGCGGGCCATAATCCGTTGTTTCAGAATGTTTTTGTTTTGCAGCAACCAATCGAAGAATCTGAAAATAACCAGGTGATCCATGCTGAAAAAATCGAATGGATATTTAATGGACGAACCAAATTCGATTTACAGTTTGAAGCACTTCCGGTTGGCGAAAAACTAATCGTCAATCTGGATTATTCGGATGCCTTGTTCAGTGAAAAAACGATCAGGGAAATGGCTGCTTCTTTTCAGCATCTTCTGGAATCAATTGCCTTGGATCCGGATATAAAAATAGGGGAGATTGCTCTTCATTCTACTTCAGACGATTTATCGAATGACCTATCCGGAGAGGGGGAAATGACGAAAACCTTTGTGGAGTTATTCGAAGAGCAGGTCGAAAAAACACCGCAAAAAACCGCATTGGTATTTTCAGGAAAAGGTATTTCGTATGCGGGGTTAAATGAAAAATCAGGAAAAGTTGCAGAGTTGCTCATTGCTTCAGGAATCAAAAGCGGAGATTTTGTGGCGTGTTTCCAGGAACAATCCGTTGAGCGAATCATTACCTTATTGGGAATTATGAAGGCTGGTGGTGCTTATGTTCCTTTGGATATTACTTATCCGGTTGGCAGGATTCAAACAATTTTGGATGATACCGGTGCAAAAGTGCTTATTACATCAGAAGCGATTGATATCGCCAGGCTCGAAATGCATCCGCCGGTTTTGTTCATTGAACAGCTTTTGACTACTCAGGTAGAAAAGATCAGAGAACGTTTTTCAAATACGCATTCGCCTTCTGATCTGGCTTATGTCATTCACACATCGGGAACAACCGGAACACCCAAAGGCGTTTTGATTGAACACCGGTCTTTGGGAAATTTTATCACGGAATATGGCAATTTGCTGGATCTTGGAGAAACGGACAATACGCTTCAGTTTTCGCCTTATAATTTTGACGGGTCGGTCATTGATCTCTGGATTCCTCTAACAAAGGGAGCTACGATTCACCTTTATCCGAATAACAAACTGCTGGGAGATCATTTGGCGGAATTTCTTTCTTATCACGCTATTTCTGTGATTCCGTTTATCTCGCCTTCGGTTCTTTCCACGATTCCACCGTTTGTTGAATTGCCTTCACTGAAAGTTATCGGAACAGGCGCGGAAACGTGTCCGCTACAGGTCAGTAATCACTGGAAAAAGCGTGTAAAACTGCTGAATATGTATGGGCCTACAGAATCTACTGTTGCTGTCAATCAGTTTGTTTTTGATGAGATTCATCCTGGAAATACCATTGGTACAGCCATCAAAAACATGCAGTTGTATGTGCTGGATCAGTACCTGCGTCCTGTCCCCAACGGTGTGATCGGTGATCTTTATATTTCGGGAATACAGCTCGCGAGAGGATATCTGAATCAACCCGGATTGACCGCTGAAAAATTCCTTCCGAATCCTTTTTGCGTGGAAAAAAACAGTATTTACAGCAGGATGTATCAAACGGGAGACCTGGTAAAAATCTTGCCGGATGGACTGATCGAATATGCAGGAAGAGCAGATCATCAGGTGAAAATAAGAGGTTATCGTATAGAGCTGGCAGAAATTGAGCAGACTCTTTGCCTGATTCCCGGAATACAAAACGCCTCGGTGCATGTTTATACACAAGCTGAAAATATAAGGTCTTTACGAGCATTTGTTGTGGGAATACCGGATATCCAGTTTATAAAGAATGAGTTAGGCAAAAAACTTCCCTTGTATATGATCCCGAATGAACTATTCATGGTGGATGAGATACCGTTACATTCCAACGGAAAAGTGGATGTCCGGTCTCTTGATTTGCTGGCCGAAAAATATGCTCAGGAAACGGATGAAGCCGAAGAAGAACCTGCCAATGAATACGAAAAGATCATCAAAGAAGTTTGGACAGAAGTATTGCAATGCCCGGTTAAAAGCATGGAAGCCGATTTTTTCCAGTTAGGAGGACATTCGTTGCTTTTGACAAAATTGTACAACAAGCTTTTCAAACATTTTCCCAATAAACTATCGTTAAGTGAATTGTATGTAAACAGTTCTATTCGAAAATTGGCGGTGTTAATCGAAGAAAGATATGAGCGTCCGGATACAAGTCATTATGCATTGGG
>NZ_JASLCN010000232.1 GCF_030151805.1 Fluviicola sp. | reverse complement strand
TTAGTTTGATCATTGTTTACTGTTATTATGTTTGGAATTTCCGCTAAAACAGTACAATTATCCCCTTTAAAGACTTCTACCGTGTAATCATAAACTCCACAACTATTAGTCGTTTGTAAAGTATAAATACCTTCATTTTCAATTTTAATTGAAGCGGTTGTATCTCCGGTACTCCATAAATATACTGAACTGCACGTATTCAGAGCGTTCAATTCGAAAGGAGTGGGAATATCGCAGAGATCTATTTTTGCTGGTAATGAAACATTATTTATTCCACATACATTCACACATTGTGTACTACTTGTTGCAATGCCGTTTATATAAACAATGCACGTAACCTGCCAATCACCGGAACCTGGAAATATATATGAAGAACTGATTGAGGTTACTTCATATCCTGTATCATGGAAAATCCAATGGACAGAATCCGGAACCAGGTTACTGTTTGCTAATGAAAATTGGAATGTTTCTCCAGCACAAGTTCCACTATAAACGAATTCGCTGATTGGATGATTAAAATAGAATGATGGGAAATTAGGTAAGGCAACACTCCAAGAAGGAGTTGGAATGTTCGTAACCAAGTAATTTGGCGTATAAGAGCAAGAGTTTCCAATTAAATTAGGGTTTTCAATTGCAACTAGATTGTAAGTATTATCCGGAATCCCAATAAAATAGGCATCAGCCCAATTATACTGAGTCCAAGGGAAAACAATAGTTGAGTTTGAAAATCCACCGCCACCATCAGTCACCCTAATAGAATAAATTTTATTATCCAATCCTCGTTGGAGCTGCGCTAGATAGTTAGGGTTATTTAACGATGTAATTGTATTTGATGCAATATGGTATTGTAGCTGATTGATGTAAATCAGAGAATCATTAGGAGAATATTCCACTCCATAACCATTACGTAAAGGTAATTTCCGTTCTGATTTTAATGAAATTTTTCCAGAAGACTTATCAAAATCAAGTAATGTTAGATAATCAGCGCGAGCGAATGCAAGCTCATCGCCTTTATTATTGAACTTCATCTGTCCGAATCTACCGCAACGAGTTTTTAAAACAGATTTTACAGGTGACGCTTGAACACCATTTTCAGTTAGCAAATAACTTTGAAATTCCGTCAAATATTCAACAGGAAGCCCATCTTTTAATTTGGTTGCCAGACATTTTACTACCACAATCCAAAAATCACGTCCATTGCAATGTTTTGTTGCAGTCATTTTTTCAGCCAGTGTATCCAAACAAAGCATATTGTATCTTGACACAACTGATCCTACTCCTCCATTTAGATTCTTATCTACAATCGAATAACTGAAAACTCCTTGATCATATTTATCTTGATAAAACCCTAGTGAAAATAGATAATATAAATTTGATGAGTTTGGCTTTTTAACAAAAAGCGCACCTTGTGTCGTACTTTGTAAATGAACGGACTGAACAAATGAAACATCATCACCATTTGGAAGAACGCTTCCATTTGATCCCCGAACTGTATCCCCATCAGTATAAAACAAGAGATTCCCATTTGAATCTGAAATACTTGCTGAAGATTCCCAAGTAATAAAGGGTAAAGCTGGCGTATAATTAAAAGTAGGAGGTAAAGGATTAAAATTTAACAACGAATTGGGGCTTAAAATCCAATTTGTTGCCTCTTTTTGGGCAGACAAATGAAGCAAAAAAAACACATTCAGTATAAATGTTGTTATGAAAAATCTCATATTCCCTTCTGTACAATGACTTTAAAATAATTAGCCGTTTTATTTACGAGTTTTTAGCTTATATCTTATCCCAATAGTTAAGGCAGGCTCTGCTCCAAGAAGAGGCGGATCAAATTCTTTACTAATATTAAACTTGTTCGGATTCAATAAGTAAAAAGGAAATGTTAAACCCGTAACAAATTGCCACTTCTTATTTATTTTCCAGATGAATTTCGTTTCGAATCCAAGAGCACAATTTAAACGGATAAACCTTTCTTTCATAATCTGTAATACATAGTTTCCAGTTGTATCAAAAGCCATTATGTCAAACTCGGATTTTTGACGGTAAATTCCCAATATTCCGAAAAAACCTACATCTAACTTTACGAAGTTACTAAAATCGAACCGATAGAAGTAACAAAATTTTCCTTGAAAGCCTTTGTTATCGGTTTGATAATAATTTTCTCCAATTCCATTTTTCGGATTATACACACGACCAAACCAATCTTTTGTTTTCTTGTCAAAAATGCGTTGTCCATATTGTCCTGCTTCTGCTGAAACAGAGAACCCAAAACCCGATTGCTTTAGCTTTAAAAAAGAAACTTCAAGATAATATCTTGAAGGAAAACCATTCAAGGTTGTTCCAAGGTAGCTCCCTTTTTGTGAGAATCCATTAGGAGTAAAATGAATTAGAAAAGATGTATATAGAACTAGTCTAAACATAGAATTAGCGGTTTATAAAACCGCCCCAAACAGTGGGGCGGTCTAATACAAAAGATATTATTAAGAATATCCTGAAATATTAACGAAAGATTTGTTATTGTATTACATTCACGTGTGAAGCCCAACCACTAACCCGGTCAACACAGAATAACCAAATCCATCTTACACAAGGATCATAGTCTGCACCGGTAAGTTTTATTCTCTCAAAACTAGACGAACCGCAATATTTTACTTCTAAGGTATAAACGTAACTTCCATACTGAACTACACCACTGTTATTTTTTCCATCCCATGATATATCGCCCTGACGAACATTTTGATCTGGTAATCTTCCCACATCTGCTTTTGTTATAGTTCTGAAATTATCTCCCCACCGATTATAGATTCTCAATGCAAAATCTTCAATCCCATAGGCCGGTTCATCACCAATATTCAGAGGCGCGTTTGGCCCTGATTCCAATATCCTGAAGACATCATTGGTTCCATCTCCATTAGGGGTAAATGTATTTGGTTTAATGAATTCATGCCCTCCAGGTCTGTAATTAAGTTGCATAGTTGCACTTACAGGGTTAGGCGCGCAATTCGTTGAGATTGTTGCGGTCAAAATACCGTCCGCATTAGGTGCATGGATAGTTCCTCCCGTTCCGATTAATTGGTTTACACCCCCTGTTGGTTTGAAATACCATTTAACAAATGAGGCGTCAGGATAACCAAAAGTATTCAAAAATTGTTGATCCAAATTAGAGCATCCATTATAAAGTAAATGAGCCGTCACATAAGGTTGGTAATCACACAATTTATATTTTGAAGTCAATGACAAGGTATATCCAGGAGGTAAGAAACGTACAACAACAGTATCTCTTCCGATACAGCCATTTGGCTGTGTCATCTGAACCAAATAAGCCATTGTGTTTGAAGGAGTAATCCCGGGATTTGAAATTGTACTTGTGAACCCGGCAGGAATTGATGTCCAATTATAAGTGTTTCCGGGAACAGCAGTCGATCCTATTTGAATCGGATCTGTTTGAATCACTTCAGAAGAACAACAAAGTGTAATATCAGGTCCTGCATTCACTTGCGGACATACAATATCAAAAAACATGCTTTTTTCATTCCAAGGTGAACAATGATTGGCAACAGCAATTTTAACTTTGTATTTCTTTCCGCACTTAAGTTTAACTCCTTTATTATTCAAATAGGTTGTCACGTTAAAATTTGAAGGAGCTTGTTGGGCTACAAACCAATCATTAACTACCATTGCTCCACTTCCGTTAGGATAGTAATTTCCATTTGCGTCCACTTCCGCAACCTCCACAAAATAACTGTCTTCGCCTTCTGATGCAGATGCGTTTAACATAATTTGTTGCTCCAAACAGAAGGTAGACCCATTCAATGTTCCTTGGGCAGTCGCAGGCCAGGCATCACACAAACCATCAATATACATATAGCCAAAATGAGCACCTTGAGTACAATCTCTCGCAACCGCAACAAAGGATACCGTTTCTCCAACATACGCAGACAAATCATACTCAACACATTCCCAATTTTTGTAGATGATATCTGGTCTGGTTAATGATCGCTTGTAAAATGGATCATTTAAATCTGCTTTAAAAGCTTTAAAAGTATTGCTAAACAAAACCCCACTATTTAATATAGGTAAGTGTGTATTGCCTCTACACATATAAAACCAACCAGCGGGATTCTCTCCTGTACCATGTCCTCCATCTTGCAAAACGATTGCATAACGCATTTTGAAGTTTTTATTTTGATTGGTCACCGTAAAGGAATATTTCATCAATTCTGCTCCTCCACCTGTTTTATTAGCGTTTAAGTTAAAGCAATAAGTTCCTTGACTAGGGATCTGAATTCCGCAATATTGATCAATTCCTCCTGACACCATTAAAGGAGGTACAGCCGGATAATTTGATGTACTACTTTGAATCCCAAAACGGTCAGGATTAAAGGCAGGGGTAAAAGCGTTCAAATTTTGAGGGTTCTCTGAAGCTGAACCGTAAGTAGTCCAATTACTAAAGCTGTTGCTTTCAGCATCCCCATTAGGGCATTGTGCTTTCACTGCTGATATTGTAAGGAATGAAAGCATGATTAAAAATAAATTCTTCATACTTATTGAATGATTAGGTTAGATGAAAACAATTGTCCTTGAAAAAGAACACTTACGATGTAATTTCCAGCAGGAAACTCTTTGATCGGTACAGCAATACTATATGTATCGTGCAATAAATTAGCTGAATACACTACACGATTAAATGTGGCAAGCTGATTTGAAATACTTATTACTGTGTAACCGTCGGTCCATAAATCGAAATTTGCCTGAATTTCAACTTGATTGCTCGCGGGATTAGGACTCAAAATCAAATTAATTGTATTCTGTTGAAGATCATCTTCGACATTGTATGAAATCCCAACGAAATGTTGTCCTAACCCCAGGCCGCCCTCAAAAATTTGTTGTTTGTCAAAGACTTCAAACACTAACGTATTTCCATCAAAATATGAAAAGTAAGTATTTGAATAAGAGGCAATAACTTTTCCGTTATGGATTAGTTGGTAATCTTCTTTTATTTCCATGCGTTTGACATTGTATGTGCTCCGTCCCAGAATAATTTTTTGATCTTTAACTGAAACGGGTTTTGTTGTTCCTTCCAGTGTTACAGTTTCACCATCAATATCAATAATCGAAACCGGAATGTCCTCAGGACTATTCCACGAAAGAGATATTCCGGATTGAAGTTTTGCCAATGGAGTCATTCGAGTAAAATCGAACTCAGATGTATTGGGATAGTCACTCCAATCAATCGAATTAAAATCAAGAATACTTGCACCAGTATTATTAACCAATGCAATTAAAGGGGAATCTGGTTTTGGGGGCTTAGGTGTCTCAACTTGAGCCTTTGCCAGAAATGTACTGCATCCTAAAAGGATAAGAATTAGCTTTTTTTTCATGAATAGATAAAATTAGTTATGTGCCTACTCTGCATTCACAAACTTCATATGAGCATTTTCGGCATCCCTGCTCATACATAGCTTTTGTATTCCAATAGCCTGTAATCTATTAGAATACAAGTAAATAAGGTGTTACAGGCGTCTCATTTACTTATTCTTAAATTCTTTATCGCTGAATTGATTCCAATGAATAAGGTCTTTTTATCCTTCAAAGTGGTAAAGTCATAAATTTGAAATACAGACAAAACGGAATTGAAAGTACCCTTATTTAATATCGCGTCACAAAATTACTAAGTGACTACGTAACCTTTTTACGTTCTTGTCTTCAAACCAAAATCATTCGAACATCAATAGTTGTGTTGGAATCGGGCAATTCTTGATCAAACCGATTTTTAAGCGGCTCGCAGTGATTTCCCTGATTTCCGCTTCTGAAAAATTCGTTTTCCCTGGAATATTCAGCATTCCGTAAGGTTGCGGCAAGCGAACCATGGAATAATGACGATCCAGCCATAAGGCATAATGGCTTGGTGGCATGCGCCCAGCGATTACTTCTTGCAGGAGTACCGGTTTCATTTCATCGAAAAAGGCCTGGTTGTAGGACGAATGAACCAGCAGCACAAAAACCATCGCCACATTGCCCGGCAAAATCCACTCTCCGGGATAACCGAGTTTGTAAATGATGTTCCGGAATTCGACCAGATTGAGCGAGTCTACAAAGATAATCTCCCGATTTACCGCGTTGGTATCAATCATGGAATCGGTATAAAACTTCATACGTGGTACCTGGTCCCTGTCTGTCATTGCTTGTAAAACAGCCATCAACGAATCGGTATTGCTTCGTTTGAGTTTCGCAAAATTGTCATAGCCCTGCAGTACCCGTTTTTGTTGTTTCTTCGAAAAGCCTTCGTTTATTTTGGCTAAACTGATTTGCGGTATCTGATCGAGGCACACGAAGTCGAACGAATAGGTTGACCACGCTTTCTTGAGGCTTAAGGCGCTTTTCGTGTTCTTCCCCATTTGTTTGTAGCAATGCGCCATCAGAATGTACTCCTCGCAATAGAGCTTGCTGTATTTCCGCTTTACCTTCGATAGTTGGTTGAAGCATTTCGGATAATTCAAGCTGTCAAGAGCGAAACGATAGGCCATGTCGCAATCGGCTTTGTAGTGGATGTGATTGATTTGAGCTGATACATTCAAACCAATTAAGAGACTGAGAAAAAAAAGTGCATTTTTCATGATGAGAAATATTGAGAATCCTCTGCCCTGTAGCGCACAAGCAGAGGATTCAATCATTCAATCGAATTAACTTTTAATATAATCCGTTCCCTGAGTTCCCGGAGGCGTACCTGCCGGGTTATAAGTTGTTGCAGCAGTGTCTCCGTCTTGCCCGCCGCGTCCGTCGTAACGTGTTTGGCGTGCAGGTCCGTATGTCGTGTCACCACCAACTACACGTACAAGGTTTATTGAGTCAAACTTTTTTGATTTTAATGACTCGATTGTTTTAGTTGCCATAAGCAAAAAAATTAATTGTCATGCCTACTCTGTTTCCTTCAACTTCGCAATAGCATTTTCGGCAACACTACTGATTGCAAAGTTTCTGCATAACAGAAGCCGGTAAACAACTGAAATGCAAGGAGGTATTACCGGTACCTCCATTTTTTATCTGTTTCGCTGAAATATTTTCAGTGAATCTGTCCTTACTCTTTATTGGCAAGGCTTGAGTGGATTGATGCTTTCCTGGTAAAGCATCCCTGTTTTTATACAAAACCGCGAAAACATTGTTTACTGATTAAAAATCGGTTTACTCGCATTTTCCGGTTCGTTTTGTCGTAGTATTGAATACAAATGTAAAAACAATTCTCATATATGCGCAATATTGTGAAAAAAAATTCTCCTAAGCGCTAAAAAACCAATCAAACAGGCGCTTGAAAAGGAAATCAATCGGCAGTCATAAAAATGCCATAAATGCTAGTAAATAAAAGAATTATTGATCTATAAAAGAGAATCAGAAGAAGATCCGTCATTTCAACTAAATTACCCGATTTCCCGCATATGAACAAAGCATACAAGCCAGAAAAAACGATATAAAACAAGGATTTACATCAAATTTCACCCCTTTATGTGTATTTAATGGTAATAATACTACCCAGTAAAGCGAAGAAATTTGTTTTCATGCAACATCGTGGTGAAATAGTAGAACAAGCAGTCAGACAAAGTGGTCTTTCGATTACTGTTGTTGCGAAAAGACTGCGTAAAAGCAGAAGATGGATGTATCTGATGTTTGACAATCCCCAGGTAGACATTGACACCGTTCTGGCTATCGGAACAATCATCCATCATGATTTTTCTGCTGACATTAAAGAATTGAACACCATGCGTTCAAATTCATTTTCAGACCCTGAAAGTCCATACAACGGCCAAACAAAAGAGTACTGGAAAAACAAGTACCTGAAATTGCTGGAGGACTACAATGAGTTGTTGAAGAAAACGAGTTCGAAGAAATAATTCAATAATTACGAGTGCCGAATGATGAATGATGAATTACATCCCGATAAGCGCCATTCGGAATTCGTAATTAGGAACTCGTAATTATCAAAACCTGCTCATATCTGAACAAAAATACCCGCAACTGAAAACCAGGAACACCGCACCTATTATTCTCCTATCTGTGTAATTAATGGTAAAAAACCTACTCATGAAAGCGAAGATTTTTGTTTTCATGCAACATCGTGGTGAAATTATAGAACAAGCAATCAGACAAAGCGGATTTCCGATTACTATTATTGCCAAAAAACTGGGCAAGAGCAGAAGATGGATGTACCTGATGTTTGATAATCCGCAGGTCGATATCGAGACCATCTTAGCGATCGGGAAAATCATTCATCATGACTTCTCTGCTGAGATCAAGGAAATGAATGCGATCAGTCCGACTTCTTTTGAAGACCCGGAAAACCCGTACAATAATCAGACGAAAGAGTACTGGAAGAATAAGTACCTGAAATTATTGGAGGACTATAACGAGCTTTTGAAGAAAATCAATTCGAAGAAATAAGACGAATTACGAATTACGAATTACGAATTACGAATTACGAATTACGAATTACTTAATAAAACAAATTCGGAAGGATTTTTCGGTCTTTTGGTTGCATGTTCGCGATATTAGAAACAGCCCGGTATTCATCAAGGTTTCCAGACAATTAACGATTCAATTTTCAAGCATAAATTCTGACCAAAGAATCCAACAAGTTCCATTCAACATCAGGAATTCGTAATTAATGTGTTGTTGTCATCGTTTCATTCACCACAATGATGAAATCCGCACGATTCAAATGCTCTTTTTCCAATTTGCGCACATCTTTCTGAGAAACTGTCGTGATGGTTCCTACCCGTGTTCCGGGAGCGTATTGCTGCACATACCACATAATTCCCTGGTGAAAATCGGAGTGGAAAGCACCGTTTAAGAAATAAACCATCTGGGCTTTTTTCAGTTGCTGCACAATGGAATATCCCATCGTTGCATCCTTGATAGCTTGCGCATAGGCAAAATTAATCCCGGAAGCATGCATTTCTTTTCCCATATTGATCAGCTCTACATATTGTGTCAAAGTAGAATCAAACGGAAACGGAAGCGGCGCCATAAATTTTTTCTGATCTTCCGGCAGTGTATCCAGGGCAGCAAGTCCTTTTTTGAAGATCAAACTGGCATATTTGCGGGTAACGTTTGCTGCAAAAGGAATGTTTCCCCGGGAAATAGCAGAATCGAGAACGGGTTTGTAGTCGGTTTTAAAATTCACCCACAATTCTGTTGAATCCTTCAATGCTTTGTATGACTTATTGGCGATGTACGCTTCCAACGGTTTTACCTGGTGCAATTCAAACATCTCAAAACCCACAGCCAGTTTTTCACCGCTCACTTTTTTATTCAACTGCATCAACACATTCACCTCCATCCAGTGTGAGATCGGGTTATTGTGAAATTCACCGAACAAAACAACCTGGTTTTCCGAAACCTTAGACATCATCTTCGTGAACGAAACTTCTTTTCCCTTCGAATCAAAAATCCGGAAAACTTCCAAATCCTGTGCATACGCACCGGAACAAATCAGCAGCAACAATAAAATACATTTCATTTTCCAAAGATAGGAACTTTGAAAAATCCGTTCCTAACCGTTTTGAAGTAAGGCAGATTCAAAAACTACCTCCCAAAGGGTAGATTGGCGGGTCGACTGATAAATAAGACAAAACTTATTTGATCCTCTTACTTTTTGGCATTGCCCCAAAAAGTAAGCAAAAAAGGTCTAGGCCTATACTCGAAAGCTGGAAAACTACGTATCGTTCCGCGAAAGCATTCAAAACTCGCCTCCTTCGTCGGCTCAAACAAGGAATGCTTTTTCCGCTCCACTCACTTGTTTTCAGGCACTTTCAGCGTAAGGGCCTTTTTTAAATCCTCCTCCTGCAATTCACTCCCCCTTTCAATTGCTAAAAGCGAGCGCAGTGCGCCTATGTTGAAGCTTTAGCGCAAACATTAGCCGAGCTAATAATTTGTGCATTTGCGGGAAAATATAAATCACCGTTTCTAAAAGAGCCTGTTTAAGGGAGGTCGCACACGCATCTCCACATTTTTCACTTCTGCAGATTTGTAAATTCTATCTATTTTTAAGTAACACAAACACAACACCTACCTCAAAAAGGTTACTTACATTTGTACTATGTTGAAGAAACTGTGTAATGCTCTCCCAATAACGTTGCAAAGTCTGCTGCTCCGGATTGCTATTTTGCTGTTATTGATGACCGCAACACGCATTGTATTCTATTTCTACAACCTGGATTCGTTTGCCCATGTTCATTTTACAGACTGGTTGGCAGGAATTTGGTTCGATCTTTCAACGCTGGGCATGCTTCTGATGCCTTTCATTGTTTTCAGCCTTCTGCCGCAGAAATGGCAAAACAACCTCATCATCCGGATTATCCAGGTCATTACTTTTTTCGTTCCGGCTTTGCTCATTGTGGCTTTGAACCTGATGGATACTGCTTATTACAATTTCACACTGAAGCGGTCTACAGCGGATTTGTTCGTAATCGTATCGGCGGGGAATGACGTGGGACAGTTGTTGACGAGTTTTATTTCCGATTATTGGTTCCTGATTTT
>NZ_JASLCN010000504.1 GCF_030151805.1 Fluviicola sp. | reverse complement strand
ATATAAAGCATCTATTCCAAAAAATGGTGGACCTCAAATACCAGATGAATTGGAAGATCCAAAAGCTTTTAAATTAAAAATGGAAACGGCAATTCAAGCAACCTTGAAGTCAGAAAAAGCAAAAGGAGAAACTTATTCTCAAGATGAAAAGGAATTAATGATTTGGTACAATTATCACTTCCTTGGACGTGGAAAGCCCACCACACATATTCAGGTCTTATCCTCTGTGAATAACGAACAGATTAAGAAAAACTTACCCCCTGTTTTCAAAGAAATTTTTGCTCGAATTTCTTCTAAATTAAAGCACCAAAGTTAAAATGAAATCGATTAAGAGAGATGATTGGACCACTGCAGACAGGCTTTCTTTAGAGGACAACGCTCTAAAGGTCGTTAAAGAATCGGCTAATTTTCTGGTGGTGGCAGGTCCAGGTGCTGGAAAAACAGAATTACTAGCACAAAAAGCGTGTTTTTTACTTCAGACGAATATTTGTAAATTCCCCCATAAGATTCTAGCAATTAGCTTTAAGCGTGATGCAGCCTATAATCTGAAGGAACGAGTAAAGATGCGTTCTGAGGAAACTTTGGCTAGAAGGTTCGATTCATTAACTTTTGACTCTTTTGCAAAACAGTTGTTAGATAGGTTTAAAAATGCGTTACCTAAAGAATATATAGTTTCTGAAAACTATGAAATTGTTTTTGGTGATCAAAAAATACTTGACTTTTACCGTGATGAAGATGAGGATTATTTTAATTCTACAGGAAATGATATAATATTAGATCGTCACCAAGATGTTTTACCTTTTGAATTAACCACATCAGAAGATAAAATTAGATTTCAGGTTTGGAAAAGGATGCTACAAGGTCCAAAGCCAGTTTTATCATTTAAAATGATAATGCGTTTAGCAGAATTATTAATGAACTCTAACCTGTTTATCAAAGAATTTTTACAGAGAACATATCATTATGTTTTCTTAGATGAATTTCAAGATACTACAGAGATACAGTATTCTTTTTTCAAAAGTTGTTTTTTGAATTCTAGTAGTCTATTCACTGCTGTTGGGGATGACAAACAAAGAATAATGCTCTGGGCTGGGGCTCAGTCTAGTATCTTTGAAGATTTCATCAAAGATGTAAATGCAAAGCGCATTCCATTGGAAATGAATTTTCGATGTGCACCAAAGTTGGTTACTTTATTGAATCATTTGACAATTCATTTATTGGGTAAGACCGATTTAGCAAATCCATCTACAAAATGGGATTCTGAACAAGGTGAATGTTCGGTTTACATCTTTGATAATCCAAATGAAGAAATGCAAATTTTATTTAGTGATGTCCAAGACTGGATCCAGACCGATAAAGTTAATCCAAGAGATATTTGCATTTTAGTCAAGCAACAATTGACCCAATATGCCGGGGAATTAATTGACTACTTTAATGAAAATGGAATTAAAGTAAGAGATGAAAATAAATTGCAGGATATACTGACAGATGATATCTCTAATTATATTATTAATGTATTGTATGCAGCTTTTCATAAAGATTCAGGTATTTATCGTCAGAATGTATTTCAGTTTTTGATCAACCTTCATACAGAAAGTGAGGATGAACAATTACTTCGGTTGGAAAACCGGATTTCAAACTTTATAAAGAAAATTAGAAAAGATTATGGAAGTATTAATCTCGATAAAAACATTATCCAGACTTTAATTACTGAGATCATTGATTTTGCAGATAAAGACAGAATAAGAGCGTATTTTCCAATTTATAAGAACGCAAAATATTTAGATGATGCGATATCAGAAATCGAGAATATTTTTACTGAATATTATGAAAAAGACAATGATATTATCTCAGCTCTAGATATGCTCATTGGAAAAGACACTATTCCTGTTATGACAATACACAAGAGTAAGGGATTAGAATATCATACCATTGTCTTTATTGGTTTAGAAGACGGCGCCTTTTGGTCCTTTGAAAAGCAACCTGACGAAGATAAATGTGCCTTTTTTGTTGCTTTATCTAGAGCAAAGGAGCGTGTTGTTTTCACATTTAGTAAAGAAAGAAAGGATAAATATGGAAATAATAGGATTCAGCGCTTTGACAAGATAGAGGTTCTTTTTCAAGAATTAGAAAATTCCGGATTGGTCAATATTGAAGAGAGAAAACTTTTATCAGATTAATAATTCTAAGAATTAAAATTGAATACAGACGTTCAAATATCATTAGACTTCTACGCCTACCGTTGGCCCAAGCAGGAATTTTTCCCGCTGAATTTGTCTGCTCACCAACGGATGGTTCAAACCATTGTCTATAACGACATACTTGAAAGCGAAGAATACTTGATTTTGACAGGATTTACCTCTTTGTCTAACTTAATTGACTTTTTTGGATCAGAAGAATTCGAGCGATTGAAAAGGGTACGAATTCTGATCGGTTTTGAACCTAATATCCGTGGAAGAAAAGGATACTCAATGGTGAAACTGGATAAAGAGATCAAAGAATACTGGCTCAAAAAAGGACTTTCAATCATGTATGGGGGATCGGTAATTAATCTAATTGAAAAGATCAATCAAAAGAAAGTTGAATTTAAATATTTAGACAAACTACACGCCAAGTTGTATGTCGGTGATCAATATGCAATTTTAGGCTCTTCCAACTTCAGTAAAAATGGATTGAATGACCAAGATGAAGCCAATATTCGAGTATGCAGAAATGTACCTAATGAACAAAAACAATATGAAGGGATTCAATTAATCGGAAATAGTTATTGGGAAGACGCTGCTGATTACAATGCAAAAATGATTGATTTGTTGAAAAATCTGATTCAACAAGTATCTTGGCAGGAAGCTTTGGCTCGCGCAATAGCGGAAATGTTGGAGGGAGAATGGTTAACTTCTTACAGGGAAATTCTCGAGAAACTGCAAAACGCGAATTTATGGCCTACGCAGTGGAAGGGGCTAGCCCAAGCAATGACTATCCTTCAAAGTCAATCTAATGTACTCATAGCAGATCCAACGGGTGCTGGCAAAACTAAGATGTGTACGTCTATTGTTCTTTCCTTACAGCATTGGTTATTTGAATCAGGAAGAAATCACCATACGAATGCTCTTGCGATTTGTCCTCCATTAGTAGTAAAAAAATGGAATACGGAATTCCAGGAACAAGAGAAGATCAATTCGGTCATATCGATGGGACTTTTAAGTAACGCTACGGAAGAACGAAAAAAAGACATTGAAAGAAAACTTCAAATAGCTCACATTTTAACTGTTGATGAAGCTCACAATTATTTATCGCAATATTCTAATCGTACGGAAACATTAAAACAAAACCGGGCAGGATTCAAGTTATTGGTTACAGCTACTCCAATCAGTAAGAAACTTGAAGATTTATTACAGTTAATCGAATTGTTGGATATTGACAATTTAAGTGATGAGCAATTTTTAATCTTTGAAGAATTAGTTCAGAAAAGGAATAAAAAGACTGAGCAACATATCCAACAATTACGTGATTTTATCAGCACATTTACTGTTAGACGTACCAAACGAGCTTTGAATACTGAGATTCGAAAAGAACCAGATAAATATCGGAATAGCTTAGATAATAACTGTAAGTTTCCTAATCAAATTGCTGAAACCTATGAAACAAAAGAAACAAATAAAGACAAAGAAATTGTTGCAGAGATTACCGAATTGGCCAAACAAATCCATGGGATAACTCACCTTACAAAATTCAGTAAGCCTGAATTTGAATTAACGAATGAAGAAAGTAAAGAAGCTTATATAAAAAATCGAATCAGAGCTGGCCAGGCACTTTGTATTTATCAAATTAGAGCTGCATTAAGATCATCTCATGTAGCTTTAGTTGAACATATTGAAGGAACAAAAGCAGCCGAAAATCATTTTCAATTTGAAGGGAAATCAAATCAATCTGGAGACAAAATCGCAACGATTCAGAGAATTCTTGAAAAAGACGAACTACCTAAGAAGAGTAACATCTTTAAAAATGAATATTTCCCTGAATGGTTGACGAATCGAGAGCTATATGTCCAAGCATGTCAGAGAGATTTATCTATATATCATCAAATTTCAACTCTCGCAAAAAAGTTGTCGGGAAAAAGAGAAGAAGGAAAATTGCAGCAATTAATAAATATTCAGAAGAATCATACACATGTACTTGCATTTGATAGTACTGTGATTACTTTATATTATTTGCGAAAATTATTCAAGGAAAAATACAAGGACCAAAATATACTTATTGCTTCGGGGAGTGAGAAAGATAAGGATAGTAAGAAGGTTTTGGAAGTTTTTAGTCTAAACTCGACCTTAACGGAACCTATTATTGCTTTGTGTTCAGATAAAATGTCTGAAAGTGTCGATCTACAGAAAGCATCAGCAGTAGTACTTTTGGATTTACCTAGTGTTTTAAGAATTGTAGAACAACGCATAGGAAGAGCAGACCGAATGGATAGTTTTCACGATTCAATTACAGTATTTTGGCCTAATGATTCCGAAGAATATTCACTAAAAGCAGATAAACGAATAATCGATACAAATGCTCTGGTGGATAAGCTATACGGAACAAATGTTCATATTCCGGAACTGCTGAAAGATAGACATTTTGCTAACACTGATTCGGTATCAGAAATGATGGATGAGTTCAAGGAATTCAATGATAAACAAGAATCCTGGGAAGGAGTGAATGATAGTTTTCAATCATTTGTTTCGCTGAAAGAAGGAGAGAATGCTTTGATTACCGAAGAGGTATATAATCAATACAAAGGAATAGAGGTTAGTATTAGAACAAGGGTTTCATTTGTAGGAAGTGAACATGATTGGTGTTTCATTGCTTTAAAAGGAGATAAAGAGCGTAGTCCTAGATGGTACTTTATTGATTCAAAGGATGAGGTACATGGTCACTTACCGGATATTTGTCAATTGCTTAGGGATAGCGTTTTTAAAAAGTCTAATAGTTTGGAATGGCAGCAAACTTCATTGGAACACTATATTAATCTTTTCAAACAAAAAGAGCGTGAATTACTTCCTCCAAAGAAAAAACGTGCTCTAGAGGTAGCTGAGCATATCTTAACACGTCAGCGAAAGCGAAAGGAAATTTCGCATGAAGAAGGTGAAGTAATTGATCAACTGCTCAAGTTTTTTTCTAGGAAGCTTGAATTTATAGTCGACTACGAACACTTTGCAGATGAGTGGATAATAGTTCTACAACCTTATTTGAATGATAAAAGAGCGAATCAAGGACGAAGAAAGAAACTTTTCAATTTAAACAATTTGAAAAACGATAAAAATATCATTTTCAATGAGAAGGTCTTATTGAAAATCGTGAACAACACCCGATTCACAGAAGACATTGACAGTAAGATTGCTTCTTGCATTATTGGGGTTGCAAATAAGCAATAAGAACTATGGATTTAATATCAAAGATTAAAAACGAGCAAATTGAAATTTTTCAAAAATCTCTTTTAGCTGGAGTTATAAAAGAGCATAGTGAAGTCATTTGGTGTGATTCACTTGGTGACTTTATGAATAATGATGTTCGCAAATCAACTGATTTTAAGGAACTTTTTGATACTCTAAAAAGTATGAATGGTCCTGTTCTTTATTGGTTTGAGATCCTTTCTGAAAACACTCACGAGGAAATTAGACAAAAGCTAATTGAATACAAAAATACATCAGGTGTTAGGTCAAATTCTGCAATGTGGAAATACACTATTCCAAATTCAAAATATCTCTATGTAGGAAAGGTTAAAAAGGGAGTTTCTGGCCGTATTGTAACACATTTGGGGTATAGTAAAAACCCATATACATCGGGTTTACAATTATTCCATTGGTCCAAAGGAATGAATTTGAAACTGAAATTAAATGTAATGGAATTTATTCCTGAAATGGCAGATCTTATGGGAGTAATCGAATTAAAGGTTGCGCAAAATCTACATCCGATTATTGGAAAGCATTAAAACAACTCTCATTAATACTATATGCTATGGACGAAAAAGAGTATTATCTTATCAGTGAACAAAAACGGCTTCCGTTGCGTTGTCCCATTTTGAATTATTGTACAAGACGAGCGGATACAATTTATATTTTTTCAGATTACTACAAACATTATCCAAATGAAGATGGAATTGATCTTTTACAGAAAAAAGGTGTTCTAAATGACGACTTTAAAGAAAAACAGATTCAAGTTCAAGGTGAATCAATACATATGATCAAAGGTAATTCCAATATGTACTTTTCAGGTGCATGTCCGGAAGTAAATTTATTTGATGGAATGAATGCAATGATTCCAAAAGTTGCTTGTACAGCAGGAGATTACGACAAATACTATCAAGAACCGAAAAGTAGAGCTCTCAAATGCCAACATTATTCTGAATGCCCCGAGTTTAGTTATTATATGTTCAATCAGAAGAAAAGTAATAACAAAAAGAGAAAATCAATTCCGGCAAAAACAAAAGCCTTACTTCAGAAAGAGATTAATTCCACTTGTCCTTTATGTCCGAATGATGATATAGGGCACTTCCAAATTCATCACATCGATGAAAATCCTCAAAATAATGAAATGGGTAATCTTTTAATGTTGTGCCCTACCTGTCATTCCAAAATAACTAAAGGCGACATTTCACGTGATACCGTTATTGAATTGAAGGTTCGTTTGACAGACAATACTAAAAAATAAAAGGTCAGTCTTATTCTAGTGCTTTATCTTAAAATCTAATAAAATGGATATAATTGAATTTCATAAATCAACGGCAAAAGAACTACTTGCTTTAAAGAATAGAGTTCGAAACTTAATACAACATTGGGGTGAAGACGGAAGACACCATGAAGTGATATTGAAAACAATGATCGAACGATTCCTCCCGGAAAAGTATCGTATTGGAACTGGATTTGTGGTTCAACCGACACACGAGAGAGGTGATCATCAAGCCTCAAAGCAAATCGATCTCATTATTTATGATACCGCATATCCCGTTCTATTCAAGGAAAATGATTTTGTAATTCTGACGGCGGATGCGGTTGTTGGAATTATTGAGGTCAAAGCCGACTTATTGAATCAAAACTATGGAAACGTAGTTCGGATATGCAATGAAAATGGAAAGTTTATTAATAAGGCATTCGTAGGAAAACCTCATTTGATTTTTAACGGAATATTTTCATTTGAATCTTCTGTACATAATATTGATGTTATCGCTGAAAGAATATTAGATGCTCGAGACAACCTAAATGATATTGAGTGGAATAAATACTGTGTGAACCATATCTCATTTAACGATAGTTATTTTTATAAACTATGGAATCTAGACCTCTCAAATGCTTACAATCCCAACTGCATTTATGAGATTAGCGAATTATCCTTTTCCTTTTTTATTTCGAATTTGATCGCATTTATAACTCACAGATCTGTTGAAGAAAATGATAATTTGTGGTTCCCCGTGGATAAAAGTATTCAAATGGTAAAAAGGTTTTAATCTTTAGTAATTTTTAGAAGGCGTTTTGAGAATAGTTCTTAAACTGAGGCTATATGTTTTCAATATTGTTTCGAGTGATGTATATTTGTTAGAAGTAATAGAATAGTAGTTTAATCAGTATCATGAGTAAATTAAAAGGAATTTCTAAAGAATCTAAGGGATTGTTTAGAAATTCAAAGAACAGTTAGGAGTACAATATTACCCTTTTTAGTGCCCAACTTTAGATTTACCATTAAAAAATACTGATATTCAATTGTTTATCTATTTGCAAATTCCCCCTTTGGAGGGGGATAAAGGGGGAGGAAAACACTCATATACAAATCTGCAATCAGGTAATCTTTCAGAACCTAGTGTGATGGCGGGCCTCCAAACGGTGAACCTCCGAATCCTCCCTCCTGCGGTCGTGTTTCTTTCGTTTCGGGAGCTTTTGTTCCGAAGTTGCGGATGTTATAAGTCACTGTGAACATGTAATACCTGTTCAACACGTTCGATTTCACGTCTTCGATATAGGATTCCGTGACGTTCCGTGTAATACTGTTGTTGTTGTTCAGAATATCGAATACGGAAACGCGCAGTTCCAGTTGTTTTTGCTTTAAGAGTTTATAACCGATCCCGCCGTTCCACAACATAATTGTTTGGTTGTAGCCCGAGCCCAAACCTGCGTATGCATTCACGGAATACGTACTGTTAATCACCAAACGTTCCTTGATAATCCAGTTGAAACGCGCATTGACATTGTGTACAAAGTACTCGTTCTTAGCGACGTTCTGACGGGTATTCACCACATTATTGTAGTTCAGTGTATAACCAATCGTGAAATCTATTTTCTCACTGATATTGCTTGAAATTGTTAATCCTCCGTTTGCATTGCTGGTCTTTGCTTTGTTCACTACGTTGTTGATGAGACCAGGTGCAACCGTATACGCTCCGCCCACATAGAAATTCATGTTCAGCTTCAGTTTTGTGATCGGAATTCCGTAGGAGATTGTTGTTCTCGCATTCCAGCTTCCATCCAGGTTCACCGGCTGACGAAATTGTGCTCCGCGCTGCAACAACACGTTCCCATTAATAACCGTATCACTGGTTGCGATGATCGTTCCGTTGGAAATGTAATTGCTGTTCATTTCCCCTCCGAAGAAGATGTTGAAGTTCGTTGCTTTCTGGATATTCGTTGCATTGAAGCGCCCGAATACCCGGTGATTGTATTGCTGCTTCAAATCGGGATTCCCGGAGGATAATGACAGCGGATTTGAGTTGTCTATCACATTCTGTAATTGGTCAATCGTTGGATTGCGTGTTCCTGCACGGTAGTTCAGCATCAAACTTTTCGACTTCGTGAAATCGTATTTGAAGCGTACATTCGGCAGGATTGAATTAAACGACAGGTTCACATCGCGGTCTGTTGGAAATTGCTGTGTATTCATCAGGAGTGTATTCTGATAACTCAATCCCAATTGCAAAGTCGTTTTATTCTTCTGAAAACGGAAGTTCGTTCCTCCTTCCTGTACGATTGTCT
>NZ_JASLCN010000119.1 GCF_030151805.1 Fluviicola sp. | reverse complement strand
TTTTCCGCTTCCTTCGATGTTGATTGGAGTTAAACCGTAGTAAAATCCAAGTTCAGCAAACAATAAGGTGTTTCCTGTGAAGTTCCATTGAGCTCCACCGGCCAAACCTAAAGCCACACGGATAAAACTGACATCGTTTCCGTAAGATGTTTTCATTCCGTCCATTTCCATTGCGGTAGAAGGATATAATCCTGCTTCAATTCCGTCGATTGTTGTTCCGTTCGCTCCGTTTCCGAAAATAAACCCTTGATCTGTTTTTGAAGATTTAATCAGGAAGCTGGTACGTGCTCCGAATTTTCCGTAGTAACGGAAATCACCGATTGCATTTGTTCTGAAGATCAACATCGTTGGCAAAGTAGCATAAATGTTGTGGTATTTTCTTCCTGTCAATCGGAATGCCTGATCCGTATTCGGGTCTTTCAGGTCTCCCTCTTTGATGATATTGTTGTCGTTGTAATAGTAATAGGAATTACCGCTGATTGCTGTCATTGCAATTTTGTATGATTCAAAATCGAATTCCAATCCTGTCATGAACCCGATGTTTTCACCAAAGTTGAAATTGATATTCAAGCCAAACGAGTTTTGAACTCCTAGTCCATCTTTTTCGATGCGCTTTGTTCCGGGTTTTGTGAAATTCATTCCCAGCTGGTAGGCGATCCCCATGTTTACTTTTTTATCAGATCCTTCTGATTGTCCAAAAACGGCTGCAGAAAAAGTTACTGCCAAACATGTTACTATTAATCTTTTCATAAGTTATCTTAAAAGTGAATCAAATATAGTTTCTTTCGTTGAGACTAGAATGATTATTTTTGACCAATATGAAATTTACGCAAAATTTTAGTTCGTTGACACGTTTCATGTGTTTCTTCATTCTGCTGGTGGTAGTTTCTTGTTCAAACCCACTGGATGTGGACATTTCCTCAAGCAACTACCAATTGTCTTCCCTTCAGCTGGACAGTATTCTGAAAAATACTTCGGGCCAGAAACTGGATTCGGAGATTGAAAAACTGGCGCAAAAATTCCCGGAAATTATCGACTATCAGTTTTACTATTGTTTCAAAACCGGGCTTCCGAAAGACAGTGCTTTTGCGCTGAATTGGTCTGAATTTACCCAAAACAGTTATTACAAAAGATTGTCGAAGCGCATCGATCAAAAATTCAAGTCAAAACTACCGGAATCGAAACGCATCATCGAAGATGGTTTCAAGCGGCTTCGGGTTCATTTACTCAAGAGCAAACTCCCGAAATCAATCATTTTCATGAACTCTTATTTCGCTTCAAGCATGTATTGCACGGAAAATGAAATCGGAGTTGGTCTGGAACGTTATTTAGGAGCTAAAACGGATGTCATCAAAGAACTTCCCGGCGATGTTTTCTACGAATGGATCAAAGAAGCCATGGAACCGGAATACCTGGAACGCGATGCTGTTTGCGCCTGGGTATTGACACATATTTGCGAGCCCGGAAAGGATTTCAATAACATCCAGGCAATGATTCAATGGGGGAAAATTTTGTACCTGACAAAAGCTGCTTTACCGGAACAGGAAGAACATATTCTGCTGCGCTACAACTCCGCAGATTACGATTGGGCGATGAGAAACGAACGCGATTTCTGGGAATACCTGGTGAAACAAAACATGCTGTTTCTGAAAAGCGAAACCGACCAGGCAGCATTTTTACAGGAAGCACCTTTCACGGCAGGATTACCTCAAAAAGGCCCGGATCGCTTAGGACAATTTTTAGGTTACCGGATTGTTTGTAGCTACATGGAACAATATGATGTAACTTTGCAGGAACTAATAGACAAACCGTACAACGAAATTTTAACAGAATACCAAATTAACGATTGAGAAAATGGAAGAAGAAGTAGTAACAAAACGATCAGCAATTTCAGTAAAAATAGGCCTTAATGCAAATAATCTTCCACTTGAAATGCATTGGAGCGCTGAAGACGGCGGAATCGAAAACGCTCCTGCCAAAGCACTGATGATGTCGCTTTGGAACCCGGATGACAAAAACACTATGAAAATTGATTTGTGGACAAAAGATATGTCGGTAGAAGAAATGAAACAGTTTTTTCATCAAACGCTTCTCACAATGGCAGATACGTTTGAGAAAGCAACAGGGGAAAACCTGATCTCGGAAGATTTAAGAGATTATTGCTACCACTTTGCTGAAAAGATGGAGATTTTACCTGAGAGGTAATTTAGATTTTAGGATATTAAGAGTCAAGAATCGGGACATCAAATAAAAAAGGCTTTCAGAAATCTGAAAGCCTTTTTTATTGAGTATCTCAAGTCTTAAAGTCCTGCTTTTGCAGTCTTGACTCCCGGAATAATCTTGTCGCTACTAAAATTTATTTCACCAAAGTCATTTCGTCCACCAAATGTTTGGCGCCGCAATAAACGTCCATCACCCACATCACGTAGCGGATATCAACCACAATGTTTCTGCAGCGGTTCGGATCGAAATAGAAATCACTCATGGTACTTTCCCAGCTTCTGTCGAAATTCAATCCCATCAGGTTTCCGTTTGCGTCCAATACCGGGGAACCTGAGTTTCCTCCCGTAGTGTGATTCGATCCGGTGAAACATACCCACAACTCTCCGTTCTGAGCATAGTTCCCGTAGTTTTTCGATTTATAGTATTCAATCATTTTCGGATCCAGATCGAAATCCGGATTTCCCGTATTGTACTTATCGACCATTCCTTTCAGGGTCGTATGTTCTGTGTAAGCCATCCCGTCTACCGGAGCTGATCCTTCCAACAAACCGTAAGTTACGCGCAAGGTTGAGTTTGCATCCGGCCAGTGTTTTGCATCCGGGAACATGACTAATTTTCCTTCTACATAATCTTTCAGCAAGGCATCCATCTCTATGTTGTAATCGTTTGCTCCGGAAGCCACTTCGTTACGCATCAACGTGAAACACTCCGCGAAAAGCTTGTATCCCGGATCTTTCTTTAAGGTGGAAAGTGATTTTTCACTGAACTTATTCAGGAACGCCAGGTATTTTTCCTTGTTCACAAAGATGGATTTGGAATAAATATCGGAAGCCAGTTTTTGATTGCTCAAAGAACCGATCACAAATCGCTTATCCAGGTAAGACCGGAATGCCGGAGTCAATGCTTCGAAAATTCCTTTGTCTACATTCACATCGTAGTTTTTGAAAAACCCGTCTAAACCTTTAATGATTGCCTGGATTTTTGCATCCAGCTCATTACTTGCTTTGTATTTCGCGTAATTCCGTTCAATGTCTTCCATGGAGCGCGCCAGGCGGAAAAACTCCGGTCCTACAAACAGATATTCCACCATCAACGTATAGGTAAACTCGTAACTTCCTTTTTGTTCCACCAACTGATTCATACGGTCGACCAAGGGTCCGTAATGATTCCAGCCATCCTGTGATTTCGCTCTTTGAACGTATTCATCTTCGAATTTCTTTTTCAGGGAAACGGCATCCAATTGCTTCAATCCGTCGATCTGACCGATGTATTTTTTCCATGCATTTGCAATGCGGGCTTGTTTTGCCATGTATTGAATGCGCGTTAAATCTGATTTTGTCATCGCTTCATTGATCACCGCCAGACTTTTCGTACGCATGTCAATTTCCATCGGGCGTTGCTTCTCGATGTAATATTTCAGATTTCCGGATGTCAAATGTTGTTCTGTCTGCCCCGGGAAACCATAAACCATGGTGAAATCGCCCACTTTGCGATCGTTGAATGCAATTTTCAAATGCTGAATCGGTGCATACGGTACATTTTCCTCGTTGTAAGCTGCCGGTTTATTGTCTTTTCCCGCGTATACACGAAATACTGAAAAATCTCCGGTATGTCTTGGCCAAACCCAGTTATCCGTGTCACCACCAAACTTCCCGATTGAACTTGGAGGAGCTCCAACCAAACGCACATCCGTAAATACTTCTTTGACCATCAGGTAGAAACTATTTCCGTAATCGAAAGCCTGAACATCTGCCTGGAAATGCGTATTTCTGGTAGCGTCTTCGATGATTTTTTTCATGTTGCGTTTCAAAATCTCACCGATTTTGTTTCCGTCTTCCACTCCCTGAATCCCAAACATCATTGCTTCGGTTACGTCTTCGATGCGGACAATTCGCGTAGCAGTTAATCCTGCATTCGGAAGTTCCTCTTTAAAGCTTTTCGCCCAAAAACCGTTTTTCAGGTAATCGTGTTCGGTAGATGAATGTCTCTGAACAGCATCCAATCCGCAATGGTGATTCGTCAAAAGCAATCCTTTCTCAGAAACCAATTCTGCCGTACAACCTCCTCCGAAATGCATGATCGCATCTTTTAACGAAGATTTATTCACCGAATAGATATCCGCGGCACTTAGTTTCATTCCCTTTGCTTTCATGTCCGACTCAAAAGCCTGAAGCAAAGATGGAATAAGCATCCCTTCTTCTGCACGAAGAATGAATCCCATAAACACCATAAAACCTAGCAAACAATTTTTCATAGTTACAATTTTGCCCAAATATACCAATACCCTGCCAAAACAAGTTGCTAGATTCAACCCTTTTTCGCATTTTTGCTTTGTGGAATTTATCAGTTTAATCTTTCGACTGGGAGTCATTTTGGCGATCTTCAGTTTTATTTGGGGAATTTTAAAATTCGGCTTTGTCTTGCTCCGCGGAGGAGTACCGATGTCTTACCCTTTGGGACTTGCTCTCAAAACAATCCAATATTTGCTGATTGCAGATGTTGCGATCCTGTTTTGTACGAACAATCCGAACGGGAATCTCTCCACTGCAATTACCACCGGATTGATTCTTTTCATGTATTTCATCGGGAAAGTTCAGAATATGCAGCTAAAGAATGTTATGATGATCCAAATTCAGGGAAGAACGCTTACGGAAACTCAGAAACCGAAAATGGGTCTTGAGTTCGGAATTGTTGCTTTGGCGATGGCGGTATTCGGATTTTTATTGTGGAAACCTGAATTTGCTGAAAACAACATTTCCAGCTGGTTTTATTCAAACATCATTGATATTGAAGACACGCCGATTTTCGGGTTTATTTTCAAAGTGGTCGGATTCTTTTTCACGATTACCATGCTGATGCGCATGATTAATGCTTTGAGCATGATCTTTTCGGGAAGGGCTTTCGGAAGAGGTGACGACAACAATAACCGTCCGGAAAACAGAAACGATCAGAATCAATCGAATCGGTTTGACGATTACGAAGAGGTTGATTGAAATTATCCTGAATTCGAGGCAAATAACTTACAACATCCCCTTGCTTCCCTTACTTTTTTCATTGCCAAAAAAGTAAGCAAAAACGCTAGGCCTGTACTCGAAAACCTGTAAACTACGCAGCATTACGCGAAAGCATTCAAAACTCGTCCTACGGACTCAAACACCGAATGCTTTTTTTCGCTTCACTTGCTTGTTTACCACGGTTTTCAGCGTAAGGGCCTTTTTACTACACCGTATTCCAGATCGTTCTGCTTTCAATTTCGAAAAATGATTGTGCTGTATAATAAATTATTTATCCCCAAGTGCAGAACCTTCTGTTTTTCAGTGATTCTCTTTAAATAATTTCCTGGATCAATTTCAGGATCTGCGGAATCAGAAATTGATTTCCGCTATTGTCTACGACATAGTTGGTTAATTTCCTTTTTTCTTCTTCAGGCATTTGCGCTTTGAACCGGGAAAGCACTTGTTCATCGCTTAAATGATCGCGTTCTTTGACGCGTTTCATCCGAACTTCCTGTGGCGCACTTACCAAAAACACGGCATCAAAAGCACGGTAATTTCCGGTTTCAAACAACAGGGCTGATTCCTGAAAAACGAGCAGAGAATCTTGTCTTTCGACCCACTCTTTAAAATCCTTCCGGACTGCAGGATGAACCAGGTTATTCATAGCAACGCGCTTGGATTCATCTTTAAAAATCTGTGTTGCGATGTATGCTCTGTTCAATTCATGGTTAGTATATGCTTCTTCCCCGAATAGCTGCTTCAACCCTTCCACAATAGAAGCGTCTTCGTGCATGATTTCTTTTGCACGCTCGTCCGATGAATAAACCGGGTAACCCATCTCGTGCAAGATTTTCGCTACAACCGATTTCCCGGATCCGATTCCACCTGTGATTCCTACAGTTTTCTTTTGCATAAAAAAATCCCCCCTCGGCTAAGCTGAGGAGGGAGCGGTTTTAAATTTCTTCTACTTCAATAATGTTGAATGGCAGTCCGATGATTGCCTGATAGTCCTGACCGGCTTCTTCCATGTCTTCGTCATCCTCTTCGAAGAACCAGTTTACGGTTACATTCGTTTTTGAACCCGAAATGGCTTCCAGCTTTTTGAACAAGTCCAGAATACACTTGGATGAAGAGGTATTAAAATATTCCAATTTCACATCAACCGATGTTTCAGCAATCGGATTTTTTCCGTAAGAATCAATCCAATCATTCAATGGTTTGTAAAATTCCACTGAGTTTTCAGGAATAGAACGGCCTTTCAACTCAAGTTTTCCGGTAGCGGCATCAAAATGGATCGAAGGAGTTTTCGCTGATCCTTCCAGGTGTAAATTTTCCATATTCTTACTTAATCAATTTTTATGTTCAAACAGAAAAAACTATTCACATCATTAATAGGTAAAATCTGATATTCCAGTTTATTTCCCGATTTTCTTGCAATATCAATCATCCCAAGACCTGCTGTTCCTTTATCGGATAACGCTCCGTTGCTCAACACATCCTGGTAATACTTTTTCAATTCATCCTTATCCATTCCATTGATCTTTTCCAAACGCGCTTCCAAATCCAGCGCACTTTCA
>NZ_JASLCN010000088.1 GCF_030151805.1 Fluviicola sp. | reverse complement strand
ACGCAGGTTTTTGAAGAAGGAGCATATGTAGCAAACAAACAACTCATCATAAACTTTAACAATCAATTCACTATGTCAATACACGATCTAGCATTAAAGGGTAAGCACAATACCCAGAATTCCTTAGCTTCAGGGCTAACGGGAAGAATCCTTGATATTCGCAAGGAAATCGTGCGCGAAAGTCTGTCCGACTTCGTCAATGTGGAGCACCGCCTGGAATTTGTTGCCAAGGTGTGTGGCATTGAATTTATCAACGATTCCAAAGCTACGAATGTAAACTCAACGTGGTTTGCATTGGAAAGCATGGAACAACCAACCGTTTGGATTGTTGGTGGTGTGGATAAAGGAAATGACTATTCCGAATTGTTGGATTTGGTAAAAGAAAAGGTAAAAGCAATTATCTGTCTTGGAAAAGACAACCAAAAAATCATCGATACTTTTTCCGGTCATGTGGAAACGATCGTGGAAGCTGGATCTGCAATGGAAGCTGTTGCTTACGGTTACCGCCTGGCTAAAAAAGACGAAACGGTATTGTTGTCTCCTGCATGTGCAAGTTTTGACCTGTTTGAGAACTACGAAGACAGAGGAAATCAATTTAAAGAGGCAGTTCGTTCACTTTAGATTCTAGTCATGGAAATCAAAAAAGTTGATCAGCAAGCTCAATTGCTTCAGGCGCGGAAAGAGTCGCTTGAGGCTGCTGAGAAAATGTCCCTCAGACCTTTGGGTAAATTGTGGGGCATGGATGTATTCACGTGGTACAAACCTGCTATTGTAGAACTTTCTGCAACGATTTCAACATTTCCATTCCCGGTTTTTTGGTTGTCAAATGAATGGATCATTCAGGAAATGGCTCAGGTAGATCCTGAAACATTGCGTTCCATTCAATGGTGCGCTCAGTTCGACAATCCGCAGCTTTCCATTCCTTCAGATATTATTTCCCTGATGCCTTTGGTGACGGGAACCGAATCATTGGAAGATGCGCTTGAATTTTTGAAAAAGAATAAAAGAGCAAGACATATTTTATTGTTTACCGTTCAGGGAAATGAATGGAAAACGAAGATGGAAATCTTCGAGAATTTTGTCAAGCTACATCAATAAAAAATGGTACAGTTTCTAAGAAAGCACTTTAAGGGAGATCTGGTAATTTGGGTAATCACGCTCATCTTACTTGGCTTTTCGTTGGTTTCTGTGTACAGTTTCGTCCCGATCCTGGTGAAGATCGAAGGCGGAACACCATTTAAGTATTTGTTTAAACATTTCATCTATATATTACTGGCCGTTCTGGCAATGTATTGGGTTCACAAACGCGACCCGATGTACATTTCCCGAATGTCCAAAATCATCTATTACGGAGCGATCGGCTTGTTGATCTTTACTTTGTTTTTCGGAACGAAAGTAAACGAAGCTGGTCGTTGGGTGAAGATTCCGTTTGTAGGTTTGACCTTTCAGTCCTCCGATTTTGCGAAACTGGCTTTATTGATTTATGTCTCGCGGATGCTGGTGAAGAAGAAAGATGAGATGAACGATTGGAAAAAAGGTTTTTTGCCGATTATGGCGCCGATAGTTATTATTTGTGGGTTGATTGTTAAAGATAACTTTTCCACGGCGGCCATTTTGTTCATGATCAGCTTCACGATGCTCTTTTTGGGGCGGGTGCCTTTCTCGAAACTTTTCTCGGTCATTTTCGCCGGGATTTTGTTGTTCGTGATGGCAATAGGTTTGCATAAGGCATTGCCGGATCTGAATATTCTACCGCGTTACGATACCTGGATGAACCGGATTTCGAATCGTTACGAGAATAGCGGAGACATTGATCAGGCCGGAAACTTACAGGCAAATAATGCCGAGCAGGCTATTTACCTGGGAGGTTTCCTCGGGCAGGGAATCGGGAAAGGAAAAGTGAAAGAATTTATTCCGGAAGCTTATGCCGATTTCTTTTACGCATCCTTTGTGGAAGAATTCGGTTCGTTCTCAGCAGTCATTCTGGTCTTGTTCTATTTGATTCTCTTATACCGGATCATGCGTATTGCCTTGCGGTCGGATCAGCTTTTTGAAACCTACGTTTGTTTGGGAATCGGAATTCTGCTGCTTTCCCAGGCGGCTGTCAACATGATGGTGTGTACGGGAATCTTCCCGGTTACGGGACAAAACATGCCGTTTTTGGCAATGGGAGGATCGGCCATGATTATGGCTTGTATCGGAATTGGTATTGTACAAGGTGTTGCTCAAAAACAGGAAGAAAAAAGTTCGGTAGAATCTGAAGGTATTTTTGCATGAAAGAATTGAAGAAAATAGTGATCTCAGGAGGTGGAACGGGTGGACACATCTTTCCGGCATTGGCTATTGCGAATGAGATCAAAAAACGCAACCCGCAGGCAGAAATTCTGTTTGTTGGTGCGGAAGGTAAAATGGAAATGGAAAAAGTTCCGGCCGCAGGTTACAAAATTGTCGGTTTACCGATTGTTGGTTTGCAACGCAAATTGACTTTGAAAAACCTGGCGCTTCCGTTTAAATTACTGAAGAGTTTGTCATTGGCAAAACGCATTTTGAGAGATTTTAAACCGGAAGTGGTGATTGGAGTGGGTGGTTATGCCAGCGGACCAACGTTAAAAATGGCGCAGCGTTTGGGAATTCCGACCCTGATCCAGGAACAGAATTCATACCCGGGAAAAACGAATCGGTTACTTGCTAAAAAAGTGAAAGCGGTTTGCACGGCATACGAAGGGTTGGAAAATGTATTTCCTCCTTCCACGATTCGCTTAACGGGAAATCCGGTTCGTGAAGAGTTGAATCAGACAACGATCAATAAAGAAGAAGCATTTAAGGCTTTTCCGATGCTGGATCCGACTAAGCAAACCCTTTTTGTAATGGGAGGAAGTTTAGGCGCACGCACCATGAACGAAGGAGTCCTTTATGGTTTGAAACAATTGGAAGAAGCAGGTGTTCAGGTTTTGTGGCAATGCGGAAAATATTACCTGGAAGAAATGAAAACACAATTGGCTTCTTCCGGAGTGAAAAATGTGCATGTAACGGATTTCATTGCGAGAATGGATGCTGCTTACGGTTTGGCGGATGTAATCGTGTCGAGAGCCGGAGCCTTGTCTATTTCGGAATTGTGTATTGTCGGAAAACCGACAATCCTGGTGCCTTCTCCGAATGTTTCGGAAGATCATCAGACGAAGAACGCAATGGCTTTGGTGAAAAACAATGCGGCCATTTTGATTAAAGATGCAGTTGCAAAGGAGCAATTGATTTCGGAAGCAATGGCATTATTGAAACAAGAAGACAGGATGAATGAGTTGCGGGTTGCGATCAAACGCATGGCAAAACCAAATGCAACGAAAGATATTGTGGATGTGATTGAGAATTTGGTGTAGGAGTTTTGGTTCTCCCTTTAGAGGGGATAAAGGGGGAGGAAAAGTGTGTACTATTCCGATCTTGAAAAATGAGATATAGAATAATTGAGTAATTGGTGGGAAGAGCATCTTTAATCATAAAGATTGAGATAAATCCTCCCCCTCAGTCCCCCTCCGAAGGGGGAGGTTTGAAAGAATGGAGTTAAATAGTATCAAACGGTTTTATTTTATCGGCATCGGCGGAATCGGGATGTCTGCTCTGGCGCGCTATTTCAAAGCGAAAGGTTTTGATGTGGCCGGATATGATAAAACTCCTTCACCGTTAACGGATGAATTGCAGAAGGAAGGAATTGCGGTTCATTTCGAAGATTTGGGAGCGAATATTCCGTCGGCTTATCAGGATACGGAATCGACTTTGGTGGTTTACACTCCAGCCATCCCGAAAACCATGGGGGAACTGGTTTATGTTCAGCAAAAACACCGGGTCTTAAAACGAAGTGAGGTTTTGGGCTTGATTACTCAAACGAGCAAAGGTTTGGGAGTTGCCGGAACGCATGGTAAAACAACCACTTCAACGATGCTGGCGTATGTGCTGAGTCAGTCTCATTTGAATTGTTCGGCATTTTTAGGTGGAATTTCTTCGAATTTCAACTCCAATGTGTTGGTTGAACCGGATGCTGTTTATTCGGTGATTGAAGCGGATGAATTCGACCGCTCGTTTTTGCGCTTGAAACCCTTTGCGAGTATTATTACAGCAATGGATCCGGATCACCTGGATATTTACGGAACGGAAGAATCATTCCGGGAAGGTTTCCAGGAATATGCAGATAAACACAAAGACGGACATTTAGTCGTTTACAAATACAATTTACCTTTAAAACAAACCGGATTTAAAGGGATTTCATACGGAATTAATGCTCCGGAAGCGCAAGTGAGCGGAACGAACCTGCATTACGAAGCCGGAAAATTCCTGATGGATATTCACTTCGGAAAGGAAGTGTGGAAAGAAGTGGCTTTGGGCTTGCCGGGAATTCACAACGCGGAAAATGCTTTGGCGGTTACAGCGATGTGTAAGGAATTGGGCCTGTCCGAAACGGAAATCCGGAACGGTTTGAAAGGGTTTAAAGGCGTGAAACGTCGTTTTGAATACCAGGTTCGTACGGAGAAACTGATCTATATTGATGATTATGCGCATCATCCGACGGAGATCGCATCTTTGGTGTCGTCGATTCGTTTGTTGTATCCGGATAAAAAAGTGATCGGAATTTTTCAGCCGCATTTGTTTTCACGGACACGTGATTTTGAACCCGGGTTTGTAGCCGAATTATCGAAATTGGATGAAGCCTTGATCATGCCGATTTATCCGGCAAGAGAAGAGCCGATTCCGGGAGTTACGAGTGATGAACTGGTACGTAAAATTGGCAGAAACGCACATTTGAAAACTCCGCAGGAAGTATTGGAATTTGCCGCTTCTGTTCACGAAGGAGTTGTATTAACGATTGGTGCAGGCGATATTGACCGCATTGTGCCGGAATTGAAAAAGATATTGGAAAAACAATAAATTGAAAGGGAAACTGAAAATAGCGGCCTGGGCTTTGTTTGCTGCAGCAGTCATCGCGATACTCATTATGGCAGGTAAAAGCCAGGAGGAGGCAGTGGTGCTGGAGCCCAATGTTTCTATTTCAGTGGTGGATGAAAATGCTTTTTTGACGGAAGACGAATTGCTTGTCCGTTTGAAACGATTGAATCTGTATTATCCCAATCAATTGATGAAAAACCTGAACACGACTGCGATTGAAGAGAATATTCGCAAAATGCACGAAGTGGAAGAGGTCAATGTTTACA
>NZ_JASLCN010000084.1 GCF_030151805.1 Fluviicola sp. | reverse complement strand
CCGGCGTGGTGTTGGCTGTTAAAGCCGTTCCTTCCGGATCGGAATCTCCTGCATTGGTTAAATCGCCTGTTGCTTGTGTATCTTCCGGAATGGTATGCGTTTCGTTATCCACCACCGGAGGATCATTTACCGGAGTAACGGTAATGAAAATCGTATCGTTGACACACAGCGCCGGAAGCGGTGTTCCTGCATCACAAATAGATACGACTACCTGATCCGTTCCGTTGAAGTTTGCATTCGGCGTATAGGTATACGTTCCGTCTGCGTTGATCACAATGGTTCCGTTGGTCGGTCCTGAAACCGGCGTGGTGTTGGCTGTTAAGGCCGTTCCATCCGGATCGGAATCTCCAGCGTTGGTTAAATCACCGGTTGCTTGTGTATCTTCCGGAATCGTGTGGGTTTCATTGTCCACAACCGGAGGATCATTTACCGGAGTGACGGTAATGAAAATCGTATCGTTGGCACACAGAGCCGGAAGCGGTATTCCCGCATCACAGATAGAAACAACTACCTGATCCGTTCCGTTGAAGTTTGCATTCGGCGTATAGGTATACGTTCCGTTTGCATTGATAACAATGGTTCCGTTTGTCGGTCCTGAAACCGGCGTGGTGTTGGCTGTTAAAGCTGTTCCTTCCGGATCGGAATCTCCTGCGTCGGTCAAATCACCGGTTGCTTGTGTATCTTCCGGAATGGTGTGGGTTTCGTTATCCACCACCGGAGGATCATTCACCGGTGTTACAATGAAGGTAATGATTGCCTGGTCGCAAAGACTGGTCGGATCACATAGTTCATACGTATGAGTAGCCGTTCCGTTGTAATTTCCTGCCGGATCAAAAGTCACAATTCCCGTTGCAGGATCGTAGGTCCACGTTCCTGTTGCGTCAGTAAAGGTGGTTTGAATTCCGGCTGTTGTGACATCCAGGTCAACCGTAAACTGACCCGAACCGTTTGTCGGAGCTGTAGGGTTTCCATTTGGATCCGTGTCATTCGTTAAAATAGCCACGGTTCCGTTTGCACCGTCTTCCGCTAAAGTTCCACCGTTGTCATCATTGGCAACAGGATAGGCAATAACGGTCAGATTTGCTGAAGCACTGGTAGCATTCCGACACGCGTAATTGGATTGTTCCATGTATACCCGGTAATCGTAGCCATCCATACTGACTGTTAGTCCGCTAATGGTTAATTGATAAGTTGTTGCACCCGAATAGGTCGCATTGTTTACGATATTCGTCCAGGTTGCTCCACCATCGGTACTTAGCTGCCACTGATAAAGTACAACTGCAGGAGGTGTTGCACTTGCACTCACCTGGAAGCTTGTGCTGGCACCTGCCAGTCCTGTTGTATTAGATGGCGACAGCGAAGCCATCGTTGCATTTCCTGCTGTTGTGACATTTGCATTTGTTCCGGTATAGCCGCCTTGACCTGTTACCACTCCATTGGCATCCGTTGTAACCGGAGAAGTTCCCAACATTCCATTATTATCCGGATCGGTATAACCGGCTTCGATCACATCCTTACAGTTATCGTTGTCGGAATCAAAATCCTTGTAATCCGGGAAATCCGGAGGGAAAGCATCTGAGTTTTGGATCGTATAATTGACTGTTCCGCTGTTTTCCTGTCCTGCAGCCTGAACCGCATCCGGAACACCGTCTGTTCCGACCGGTCCGTCAGTGCGTCCGTCGTTCGTAGCATCTGTCCCTGTTGTCTGACCTGATTCCACCCGGTCGTAAATCCCGTCGTTGTCCGAATCCAGATCCAACTCGTTGATATGACCGTCTAAATCATAGTCGTAATTATCGTTGATTCCATCTGCATTGGCATCCACAAACCCTGCTAAATCAGCGTCCAGGTAATTCAAGATACCATCGGAATCCTGATCAGCCATTGCATCCGGACTGGTTCCATTTTCCTGAGAATCGAGAATCCCGTCATTGTCGTCGTCCAGATCCGTGATGTCATTAATACCGTCAGAATCGGAATCAATGGCTACTTGCAGCAAGGCCCCGGCTGTAATGATTGAATCACACAAATAATTGGTTTGCTGAAGACGTACCCGGTAATGGTAACCGTTCATTCCGATCGTTGCTCCTGTAACGGTTAAGGTTGCAGTTGTTGCTCCGGAGTAAGGTGCTCCATTAACGATATTTGTCCAGGTAGTACCGTTATTCGTACTCAATTGCCATTGATAAGACGAAGTTCCCGGTGCTGTAACCGTTGCATTCACCGTGTATGTTGCATTCGCACCGACTGTCACAGCTTGATTAGCCGGTGGTGTCACCACCGTTAAACTAGGTGTTACTGCTGTTGTTACTGCCGGGTCTGTTCCTAAATACAAACCGGAAGCACTCGTTACCAAACCGTTTGAGTTCACTGTTACCGGAGTTCCTCCCGCAATTCCATCGTGATTCGGGTCCGGCATTCCAGCTTCCGTCACATCCGGACAGCCATCGTTGTCTGAATCCAGATCCACAGCATCCGGACTTCCGTCACCGTCTGTATTTGTTCCGCAAAGAAGCGGATTCACGATGATGTCGTCAATAGCGAAATCATTACCACTGGAACCAGTACTGATATTTATCAACGAAACCCGGTAGTTTTCCGTCGTATTGGACGTAAAAGTCAAAGCCAGTGGCTTCCAGGTTTGATCAAAGGGACCGCTTGTAGAAGAATTGGCAAAAGCTACCAAAGCTCCGTCGGATACACGGGTAATGCGGATTCCAAGCTGATAATCACCCGAAGGCCCATTACCTGATGCCGCATGCCAGATCGAGTACGTATAAGTTGCTCCTGCGGCAAAATTCAACACTTCATCGTAAAATGTACCGACACTTGTGGAACCGTTTACAGCTAAAAAGGCATCGTCGTTTGCTCCGGTTGTGTGGCCGGCATAATTCCATGCAGTGGGATCAGGGTGAATCGGAGTAGTAGCTAAACTGGCAACCGTATAATTCCCCGCATTTATAATGAAGCTTGAAAAAGTATATCCTCCTCCAGGTGGTGTTGCAAGATTGCGTTCTACGGTAGTTGTTCCGAAAGTTCCGCCGAATTCATTGGTTGTAAGTGAGGAACAGGAACCTTCATGAGTATCCAGGATTCCATCGTTGTCGTCGTCCAAATCGGTTGTATTCGGAATGCCGTCCCCATCCGAATCGGCACTGGCATTGACGGTCAGTATTCCCGCCGTGGAAGTGACTTTACACGCACAATCGGGTTGGGAAAGTACTATGCGATAACGATGAGTGTTAAAGGATAAAGGAGTATTTGAAATGAGTAAATACAGGCTTGTTGCTCCTGAATAAGTGGCATCGTTCACCACATTGGTCCAGGTTGTTCCGCCATCCGTGCTTACCTGCCATTGATAGGTCGGTACACTGGATCCGTTGGTAACTACTGCATTGAAATAAGCAGAAGATCCCTGTAGTGTTGTAACGTTGCCCGGAGGAGTTGTCACCGTTGCAAGTGTGATTGCAGTCACAACAGGTGTATACGTTCCCGTATAGGAAGCAGCTGTTACTTTTCCGGTCCCTCCAACTGCCGGAAGCCCGGTTCCGTAAGGACCACCGTCACCACCATCAGCCGTTGCTGAGTTATAATATTCGTTGGCATCCGAACACGCATCGTTGTCGGAATCGTAATCTTTGTAATTCGGAAAATCGGCAGCATCTGTGTTCAGAATGGTGTAATTGACTGTTCCGCTGTTTTCCTGTCCGACAGCCTGAACCGCATCCGGAACACCGTCTGTTCCTTCAACACCATCTACGCGGCCATCTGCATTTGCATCCACACCGGTTGTTTCTCCGGATTCCACGCGGTCGTAAATCCCGTCATTATCGGAATCCAGGTCAATCATGTTGATGATTCCGTCGTTGTCGAAATCATAGGCGTCCGGTATACCATTTCCGTCTGCATCCACGTAATTGGTAACAGAACCATCGCCGGTTCCGTTATCTACCACATCCTGGCAGTTGATGGTTCCGTCGCCGTCTTCATCGCCGAACGCAGCCAGACCGTTGTTTTCTTCGCTGTTCAGGATTCCGTCGTTATCCAGATCCAGGTCCAGGTTGTCTGTTACGCCATCTCCGTCCGTGTCGTAGTTTGGAGGGGTAAGATGCAGCATGTTATTCACATAATTACATTCTGCAATACTGGTGGATGGAAATTGTGTTGCCAGGTTGAAAGGGCGGGGAATACTTCCGTTATCGTTGATAATGACGTACAAATTATAACCTAAATTCGGAGTTACGGTAAAAGTGAATGTGGCGGTTGTATGTGCCAGAATTACACTTGGTGTAGTACCGGTTGCCAATAAAGGGATATTCGTAGTGGTAGGATTCCCATTGTAAAACGCAATACTGCTGCCTGCTGGAAAATCATTATCTCCTGCATTATCAATCTGTATGCTTACTTGTCCGGTAACTGAATTATAACTGAGGATCGTTGTTATGGCAACATCTCCACCCGGGAAAACCGGACAGCCCTGATCGTCTAAGCTGGTTTGCTGTACATTGAAATTATTGAAGGGTTGTTTTCCAATTCCTACTGCGGAACAATTACAGGCACCACCTGTGTAAGCCGCTGCATTGTTTTGTTGCGTTTGAGGTACGGAGAGGTTGTTGTGAATATTGGTAGATGTATATGCTTCCTGGTTCCATACCGGTCTTGCCGGAGCCCATGGAGCAGCATTGGATTCATAAATGTTGATTTTACCGGTGAATCCCGGGATTGACCCGCTTCCACCGCAACCGCATACTAATTCAGCTGATCCGTCGTTATCAATATCGGCTACTACCGGGTGCTCGTACAATGTTCCTGAAGTACAAGGAAAAGAAGCTATTGTAGTTGGAGAAGATCCGGTAGCTGCTGCATTCAGGATGCGCAAATTGGTCTCATCCCGATACACCAATTCCTGGTTTCCATCCTGATTGAAATCAAACATGACAATTCCTGTACCTCCTGAATCGTCGGTGGTATTTAGTGTCCATTTTAAGCTGAGTGTTGTGGTACCATTGTATTCATAAGAGAAAACGCGTAAACGTCTTGTAATCCCGATTTCGGGTAAACAATCATTATCCATATCACCGATAAAAGGAACGCTTACAGGGTTAAAGGCATTACCCGGAAATCCTGTCCCTAATGCCGTTGAGGCAATGAGGCTGTTGGTTCTCGGATCCCAGATATACAAACTACCCGAGGGCCCCCCAACTCCGACAACCACATCCAATTGACCATCCCGGTTCATATCGGCAATGGCGGTGAGTCCATCGTTGGATCCTGCAAGAGTTATGGGATTAACAGTGTTTCCACTGATACCAAGTGTATTCGTAATCGTAATCTCATATACCGTTTTTCCTGCGGCCAGTTCTAGTCCCGGATGACTTGTCAGGTTAGCAGGTACGGTCATACTGTAATTATTTCCATTGAAGTCTACTCCATATCCAATTGCTCCGCCCGGTCCGCGTGCGAGTAATGCCCCTGTTTGTCCGCTATACACTTCATCAAAGACAGTCACTTCCGCTGTGCCATTCTGATCTATATCGGCAATACTGATATTTCCATATCTTGATCCGGAAAGATTGAATCCTACTACAGTAGCTGATCTCCAAAGTTCCACACCTGTATGACTGTAACAAACCAAACGCCCCTGATCGGCAGCGGCATTGCCATTAACATCCAATTGTACAATGATTTCACCAAAACCATCGTTGTTGATGTCAGCGATTGCATAAGGCGTAAATTGGGAAACAAAAATAAAGGGCGTATTGATCGTGAGTTCGGTAGCACCCGTTGTGGAATTGATGATTAGAATATTTCGTGCACGTCTGTCATTTCCGGAAAAAGTTGCCGAATTATCAGCAATGGCTATTATTTCGGTTTGACCATCGTTGTCAATATCCGCAATGGTTGGTGACGAGTATATCATGATATTGGCTATCGACGACCTTGCATTTGTCACACTCAACGGGGTTGCAGACGGAGTCGTTGTACAGCCGCTATTAATCCCGAAATTGTCTGTTCCGGTTGTAGTTGGCGGGCAATCCGTATCGTAGTGATCCACAAAACCATCGCCGTCATCGTCAATCCCATTTCCGCAGATTTCCTGGGAATAGATCACCGATGTGGCTAAGAGCATGACACATGACAGGAATAATTTCTTGAAAATCCGGGTAGAACCGGGTGGGGGTGACAGCTCTTTGAGGCTTTCTGTGCTCTTGAGAGCGAGACCCCGGACAAAGCGCAACAGCGCGATGAATAGCAGGTAGCTTTTCTTCATAATCAGCAGCATTAAAGTTAATAAACCTAAATTTTTAGTTTCTCTTTTGGAGAAGCTGAAAACATAACGCTATCAGATTGCAACGGGGTATGGTGTGAATAGTGTTCCGTTCTTTCATTTTAGATCGGAGCAAATAATGGTCTTCAATCATGTTGTTTTTAGCAAAAAAACTGCTTGAAGTTGTTCAAATATATACGCTAAAAACGATTTTGCAAATTTTTTTTTCAGATATAGCCATTTTTTTGTTAAAAAATAATGGTTTGTTAACACGTGAAAAATAAAATCACATTCCATTTAAAATTAAAACATTCTGTTTTTATTTGTTTATAACTTCTTGTAAATCTGCTAGTCTACAAGTTTAGTAGATTGTATTTAAACGTGTTTTTTAGTTGTTGTTATTCCGGACAAAAAAAATTCTGGTTTCAGAAATAATTATTTTTTGAAAACGAACCCGGAGACATAAAAAAACGCAATTTGTAATTCCAACCTTCAACTATGGAGCAAGTATGGATACTCCCACCTTCAAGTATGGATATAGTATGACGATAGTATCAAAGTGTTAAGGATCTAACATCCGGTTTTTAGTAGAGAAGACCATGATTTCCTAAAATCCTGAAGTCCTGACTCCTTCACCTCATTGACCCATCGTATTCCGGTAGCTATTGGGAAGTTACTGCTTCACAAACGGAAAATTCACGTTAAAATCAGAGGATTTAATCGCCAGGGAATACATGCCTGCAGAAAGCAGATCAACGGGAATAATCACTTGCTTGGTTTCGGATCTGACGGTGGAAAACACGATTCTTCCCTGCGTATCCGAAATGTCGATTTGAAAAGGGGAGACGATTGCATGCCGAAACTGCACATTCAAAAGATCTTTTGCCGGGTTTGGGAACAGTTCGGCCTGTGCGGCGATTTCGGAAGAACTTCCAAACTGACTTTTGTCAAATGCCACAGTTGCCAGTGTGGCGATTGCCAGGCGCGAATTGGCGTTCAGATAAGCTGTGTCGAGGTATTGAAACTGGTCTGTTACCTGGTGATAATGCGGGTTTTCATCGCCGTCGTATTCTTCGTTGATCCCGACAGCCGTATATCCACCCTGCCAGAAAGAATAATGATCGGTATTGACAACTCCCGGATTGATGATTTCCAAAACAAGATCAATATTGTACCATGCGTTGCACTGCACGACTTTGTCGGCAAGATCAAGTGATTGAGCAACCGGGCGGGTGTGAACTTCTGTTTTGCGGTCGCCGTTTCCGTCCCAGCCAATCATGTCGAGGTTGATGTAGCCCAGGAAAGAAGCTCCGTGAATTCCATGCGAT
>NZ_JASLCN010000082.1 GCF_030151805.1 Fluviicola sp. | reverse complement strand
CAAGGACAAAAACTGTGTCCGGACACCTTTTAAATCAGCCGGAACTTTCCGCGCATCTACCGGTTCTTTGTGAAACTGAAAACTTTGATCCTGCTTGCACACATAGTCAAACGCTTTCAAATTCGGATAAAAGTCCGTCAGAACAATCTTCAGGTCAGGATGTTTTTCTCTTAAGCGTTTCGACAAATTGAACAATCCGCCACCTCCGCCCGAAGCCAGGTCGATAATGGTTTGTTCTTTGTTTTTCGCAATAACTTCCGATAAAAGCGGTGTAATTCCTTTGTAAATATCGAAGCGATTGGAAATAAACTGTAAAAAGTCCGTGAGATAATTTCTTAAAAAACCGGGAAACCAGGTTTGATCTTCAAATTCAAATAATTGCTTACGTTTCATAAACCAATTTTTGCTATCTTAGGTCAAAGGTACTAAAATCATTTGAATTAGGTCAAGATTACTAAAGATGAAAACACGCGATAAAATATTACAGACAGCCTTGAACTTATTCAATCAATACGGTGTTCCGAACGTAACGCTTCGCAAAATCGCAGCTGAGATGTTCATTAGCCAGGGAAATCTGAACTATCATTTCAAACACCGGGAAGACATCATCGAAGCACTTTATTTTCAGCTCTTTGAAATAGTTGAAACTGAAAAAGCTAAGTTGGATACGGAAAAAATGGATTTTCAGTTTGTGATGGATTCTACCAGGGCCGGAATGGAAGCACTTTTCAAGTATCGTTTTCTCATGATTGATTTCAATCAAAACATGCGTGAGAATCCGAAACTGCATGAACACCTCAAACAATTGGAAGAACTTCGAAAAGTGACCTATTTGCATTCCTTCGATTTAGCAATCAAGGCCGGAATTATGCGTGCACCCGCTTTTGAAGGAGAATACAACGGCTTGAATGAACGCATTCGGGTCTACAGCGACTTTTGGATTGCCTCCTCTGAAGTTTACAATGAACCACCAGAACATACCGTTGAGAAGTACCACAATTTACTGGTCGAAATGTTCTTTCCTTATTTTACAAGAGAAGCTCAGAGGGAATTCCTGTTAAAAAGGTTGTAATTCAGGGACGCGATGCATTGGTAATAATGTCCTAAAACTCACCAGGCTGCGTAAACTCTAAAAACGATGTGAACTACTGTGCTATCCGGCGTATCTCATATCAAACGAAAAAATCCCTCCGTCTAAGACAAAGGGATCTTCCAACAATAAAAACAGAGCCTAAGGAAACTCGTGTTTAACAATACAATTACAAATTAGCCAAAGCTTCTTTTACCAGCTCGGAAACGCGTTTTCCATCAGCTTTTCCAGCTAATTGTCCGTTTACCGGGCCCATTACTTTACCCATGTCCTGAGGTCCGCTTGCCCCGATTTCAGCAATTTTAGCTGCAATCACCTGGCGCACTTCGTCATCAGACATCATTTTCGGCAAATAATCTTCTAAAACTTTTGCCTGAAACAATTCTTCTTCTGCCAAATCGTTTCTTCCTTGTTCAACATAAATCTGGTATGTTTCCATGCGTTGCTTGTGAAGTTTCAAAACGATTTTATTCGCCGCTTCTTCAGTCAACTCACCGGAACCTCCCGATGTTGCTTCAAGTAATAATTTACTTTTAATATCACGCAAAACCGCAAGGCGTTCTTTTTCCTTTGCAAGCATTGCATTCTTTATATCCTGATTGATTCTTTCTGTAAAATTCATTTTTCTTTGGATTTCAAGTTCCGATAACTATCGGAATCAAGATTTTAGGACATTAAGACTTAGACTGAGTCCTGAAATCTTAATATCCTAAAGTCCTAAATATCTATTTAGTCTACGTTATCGTGTAAAAAAGAGTTGTTTGTTTTGATTCCGTCATCTGAAAGACCGAAACGGCTCACGTTGGATTCTTCGCTTTTCACGACCTGATCCAAATGAATGTTTCTTCTTACGAATGCCGGTTCATCTTCCAGCTCCTTCAAACCTTCTGCCTTTTTCAACTTGTTGTTGTAGTTCTTGATTCGCTCCATACGCTCCATGTTCCGGCGTTGTAACTCTTCTGCACTTACAGGTGCTTTTTGAACCACATTTTCCAATTCCGTTTTCACTTCTGCTTCATCTTCCAGGAAGTAACGTTTAGGCTCTTCTTTCTCTTCCACGGAAGGAGAAGAAGGAACAGAAGTCGGACTTGTCATCGGTTTTGCTTCCGATTTCACATCCCAATCAAATTCAATCGTTCCGGAATTCGTTGATGGCTTCACTTCTTCTACTCTGCTTTCCGTTTTCAAAAAAGGTTCTTCTTCCTTTTTCTCAGGAATTACCTGGTGTGTAGGCGAAGTTAAAGGTGTTTTAATCTCATTTTTAGGCTCATCCTCCAAAACAGAAACTGTTTTTTCAGGAGCCTTTTCAAAACCCGTGAACGGCGTTGAATAGAAACCAGTAGCAACCAAAGTCACGCTTAATTTATCTCCTAAGCTCGGATCATAACCGTGTCCCCAGATAATATCTGCTGTTGAACCTGCCTCATCCTGAATGTAATCAGTGATTTCACCGATTTCATCCATCGTTACTTCAATATCACCGTATGTGATGTTCAACAAGATATGTTTCGCTCCTTCGATATTGTTATCATTCAACAACGGAGAGTTCAATGCAGCCTGAACAGCAGTAATAGCGCGTCCTTCACCTTCAGCAACTGACGACCCCATGATTGCTACTCCCGAATTACGCATTACCGTATTCACATCGTTGAAGTCAACGTTGATCGCCCCGGTTGTTGTAATCACATCTGCAATTCCTTTAGCAGCAGTTGCCAATACGTTATCCGCCATAGCAAATGCCTGTGCTAAAGACATGTTTCCTCCTACTTCACGCAAACGTTCGTTGTTGATCACCAATAAAGTATCAACACACTGACGCATTACATCTAATCCTTCTTCTGCCTGCTGGCGGCGGCGGCGGCCTTCAAAAGCGAAAGGAACCGTTACGATACCAACAGTTAATATATTTAATTCTTTCGCAACCTGGGCAATTACCGGAGCAGCACCCGTTCCGGTTCCACCTCCCATTCCTGCAGTTACGAAAACCATTTTTGTTCCGCTTGAAAGCAGTGCGCGAATGTCATCGATATTTTCAACAGCAGCATTTCTACCAATTTCAGGAATTGCACCCGCACCACGTCCTTCAGTAAGGCTAGGCCCCAGCTGAATTTTATAAGGCACCGGAGAAATATCCAAAGCCTGACGGTCTGTATTACAAACGATGAAATCAACACCTTTGATTTCTTGATCGAACATGTGGTTTACAGCATTACTTCCACCACCACCAACACCAATCACTTTGATAATTGATGTTGTTCCTTTTGGCAAATCGAATTCCATATGCTTTTTTTTATTGTTGTTGTTATTGTTGTCTACTCTTATTTAACCTCCTTCTTCGTTGTCAAAGACAAAACCGATGATGGCTAAATTTACTATTACTCCTCTTCCGCGAAGAAATTTTTACTTTTTGTTAACAAAGTATCGAAGAAACTTCCTCTTGTTTTTGTTGAATGTCCTTTTACCTGGCCAGCAACAGATTCCACTTGTTTTTGAGGAACATCGTTTTCAAATCCTTTCATCACCAAACCGATACCTGTTGCATACATCGGAGATGTAATCGCATCAATGGTATTGGTAGATGCCAAATGTTCTGTCGGAAGCCCGATTCTCGTTGTCATTCCGGTCATGTACTCAAACAATTGCGTAATGTGCTTCAATTGCGATCCACCACCGGTAACCACAATCCCTGCAATCATGCGTTTCTCATATCCTGAGTTCACAATTTCGTAATGAACATGCTCGATGATTTCTTCCATACGAGCCTGAATGATACTTGCCAAATTACGCAGTGTAATCTCTTTCGGATCTCTTCCACGCAATCCCGGAATGCAAACCACTTCGGTTTCCAAACTTTCAGAAGCCAATGCTGATCCGAATTTCACCTTCAATGCTTCTGCATGCCGGCGCAAGATCGTACATCCTTCTTTGATATCGTCTGTAATCACATTTCCTCCGAAAGGAATTACAGCTGTATGACGAATCACTCCTTCATGGAAAATCGCAACATCCGTCGTACCACCACCGATATCAACCAAAACCACTCCGGCTTCTTTTTCTTCTTCATTCAATACCGCATCAGCGGAAGCAATCGGTTCCAGGATAATGTCCTTCACCTGCAATCCTGATTTATCTACACAAACCTTGATATTCTTCGCTGCATTGATCTGACCGGTAATGATGTGGAAATTTGCTTCCAAACGCACTCCCATCATCCCGATCGGGTCGATAATCCCTTGTTCGTTATCCACAATATATTCTTGCGGCAACACGTGGATAATTTCTTCTCCCGGAGGCATTACCAATTTGTACATATCGTCGATCAACGCGTTGATATCTGCCTGAGAGATCTCCACTTCCGGGTTGTTTCGCGTGTAAATTCCGCGGTGCTGCAAGCTTTTGATGTGCTGACCTGCAATCCCGACATTCACCACACGGATGATCAAATCGGCATCTACACGGTCCTGAGCTTCTTCAACAGCAGATTTAATTGATTGAACAGTTTTCTCAATATTGGACACGATCCCTCTGGAGACTCCCAAAGACTCGCTTTTCCCCATGGAAATAATTTCAATTTTCCCATGCTCGTTTTTCGTCCCAACTAAACATGCAATTTTAGTCGTCCCAATATCCAATCCAACTACAATCTTTTTTCCCGCTGACATAAACTCTTCTTTTTCTTCAACTTACACCCCGATAACTACCAGGACTAAATCCGACCGTTTTAACAATCCGTAAAGTAAAAATTAATCCAATCAATTTCTGCTTTTATCGAACTAAAACCATCACATATCGACATTTTGGTTTTTTCCCAAGATACGGTATGTACAAACTTAAATTTTATTTTGTCGTCTTTCCCGTGAATTTAGAATACTTATTAAACGGGTATTGTTAATAAAGATACGCTTTGTTTCCGGTTAAAATCTTCCTTTTCATCAACAAAACCGGAGCTTATCAACTATTTCATTAATTGCCAAAGTATTTACATAACGGAAACAAAAAATTTACTTATTTTTAATCACTACACTTTGAACCTTTGTTACCATGCCGAAGCAACTCTCCTGCGTTTTTTTGCTTTTACTCGTTTTTCAGCAATCCCTTGCTCAAAAACCCAGCGTCCAAAAGCTCGAAGATTTAAAATTCAGAATCAAGCAGGCTACTTTCTACGACAGCGCCACCGTTTTTACACTTGGAAAACAATGCATTCAACTTGCTAAAGCACTCAAAAAAGAAAATGAAATCGGATATGTTTACCAGTACTACGGAAGTTTTAACTACTACACGAGTAATCTGAAAGAAGCGAAAAAATACTACAACAGAAGCGTTTCCATCGGTGAAAAAACACGGGATTTCAAATTAATAAATTCTACCAAAATCCGCCTCAATTTCCTGATTCTTGAGGAGGACGTTTTGAAGGCTGAACACGGTTTCAGAACCCTTCTGAAGGAAGCAAAAAAGGAAAATTACATCGAAAATCAGCTGGAAATCTACAACGGACTCGGAATCATGTACGAGATGCGTTTGATGGACGACAAAGCCATCGAAAGCTATTTAAAAGGCTTACGCATTGCGGAGAAACACCGGAAAAAATTTGCAACCGGCTACTTACTCAACAACCTGGCGCTGCTGAAAATGAAATCCAAAAAATACAAGGAAGCCAAAAAAGATTTGGAGCGCGCATTGATCCTGGCAACGGAAACCAATGAGTCGCGCCTGCAATTCAACGTTCTAAACAACCTCGGACTTGTGACAAGGCAAACCCGCGACTTCAAAGGATCAATCATTCACTACAAACAAACGGTTCAGAAAGCGAAAAAGATTGGTTTTCCTTCCGGAATTACAGTTGCATACATCAACCTGGCTTCTTCGTATTTGGACGACAAACAATTTGCGGAAGCATCCAGAAGCAGCGATTCTGCTTTAGTTGCCACTAAAACGTTCCGCGATCCACTTTACCTGATCAAAGCGTATATCATGCGCGGATTGATCTCGGCAGAGCAAAAAGATTTTCCTGTAGCCGAAAGATGCATTGATTCCGTTCAGGCTTTTCTACGGACTTTCAACGATCCGAATTGCCGCAAAGACCTGATTTCCCTGCAATCCAAACTGGCTTTTGTTCAGGGAAATTACAAACTGGCCTACAACATGGAACGAAAATTCAGTGAGCTTTCAGACAGTATTCGTGAAGTTTCCAATGAAAATGAGCAAACGCGTTTGCAAACCATTTATGGAAAGGAACGCATGGAAAATGCACTGACCGATTTGAATCAGCGAAACAAAATCCTGCACACCGAAAACAAGCTTAAATCGGCCAATTACCGGTTTGTTTTCCTGATGGTCCTGTCTCTTTTCATGTTGGTTCTTGCAATCGTTTACATCAGCAGCGTGCGCAGATCCAGAAAGATCAAATCTGTTTTTTCGCAAAAATTAATCGAACAAATTGATGAAGAACGCTCCCGGATTTCAAAAGACTTACATGACGACATCGGTCAAAGTCTCGCTGTCGTGAAATCAAAACTGAATCTGTTCACCACCGGGAAAATTTCCAAAATAGATGGTGTTGATCTGGAAATCGGCGATATCCTGGAGCAAACCCGTGTTTTAAGTCATCAGCTTCACCCGGCAGCGTTGGAAAAGATCGGTTTGGAAAGAGCACTTCATTCCATCATCGAAAAAACGCAATCCGGAACAGATATTATTTGCAGTCTTGAATTCGATATTGACGGAAAACCAATCAATACCGAAACGAGCTCTCAGATTTACCGAATTATTCAGGAATGCATTTCGAACACGATCAAACACGCCCATGCAAGTGCACTGAAAGTTTTGATCGAACGGAAAAACGGAGAATTAATCATTCAATACAGAGACAACGGAATCGGCATTGCCGATTCACAAAATAAATATGGCCTGGGACTTTTAACTATCCGCGAACGTACAGCAATTATCGGCGGTCGCTTAGAGTTAAAAACGGGGCATAAAAAAGGTATTTCATTAACGATAAGCATTTAAATGAAAGTAATTTTAGCAGATGATCATCCGATTTTCAGAAGTGGCTTGACTTTTCTTCTCGAATCTTCATTTGACCACGTTGAGATTCAGGCTTATGAAAACGGCTTGCAAGTTCTTGAAAACATCCCGGTTTTTAATCCTGATATTGTTTTACTCGACATCGACATGCCGGTTAAGAACGGGCTTGAAACCTGTTCGGCCATTCAGCACCAGCATCCAGGACTGGCGGTAATAATTCTTTCAATCCACAAAACGACTGATATTGTCAAACTTGCTTTTTACAACGGCGCAAAAGGTTATCTGATCAAGGATAACACCTCGGAAGAGATCGTTGAATGCATTAACTGGGTAAGAGACGGAAAAACCTACCTTCCACTCGTTTTAAGGGATTTACACAACAAAAGACAGATTGATCCTTTGATGGAATTAATCACCGACGAAATCAAATCATTAACCCCAACGGAACTGAAGGTTTTAAAACTGGTCAGCAAGAAGTATTCGAGTAAAGAGATTGCCGATTTACTTTTTGTTTCACCGAAATCGGTTGAAAACTACCGTTCCCGCATTTGTAAAAAATTGAATCTCGATGCCCGGAACAACAGTTTATTGCTTTGGGTCATGGAAAATAAATTTTTACTGGATTCTGATCAGTTGTTATAAAGTTCAAAAGGGTTTAGAAAAAGATGTTCAATTAAAATGTACTTAAATGAAATTTTGAACATTTGAACTAACCATACTGAGCCTGTTGAAATATGAACATTCCAAAAAAAAGAGATTCCATTTTCATGAAATCCCTTTCTCTCTCCGTTTCCGGGGCATAGTTGTGCTTATCCAAGCTTAAGTAGTAGTGAATCGGGTATAAATCAATCTTCCAGCATGACACGTTCAGAACTTCCGTCTTCATAAATCAGGATCACCAACCCTCTTTGGTTTTCCGACACGAGTTGTCCCAACAAGTTTGTCCGGTATAAAATCTGTTTGTTTTCAATGCGATTATCAATAGAAACCATTTGTTCTGCCAGTGTCATTCCTCCATTGTTTTCCTTGTTGAACAACCGGTAATAATTGATCGAATTTTGTTTGTACGAGAGGTCTCTCACCTGATAGTAATGTTTCAATTCCGAAGGATTCTGACTCGGCTCCATCGTTGTTACGAGATCCCAGCTGATTCCGTCTGTGCTTCTTTCCAATATGTAGTAATCCAGGTCTACTTCATTTTCCGTAGCCCAATAGAGGTAATTTCCCAGTGTTTTCTTTTCTCCCTTGAATTCCAGCAATCCAACCGGAAGCGTACTACAGTCGATCACCGAAATGGAACTTGCCATCGGGCATCCGTCACAGCGCGTAGCAGTCATCGTATAGGTTGTCGCTGCAATCGGATTGGCAGTTGCATTAATTGTACTGGCAGCAAAACCTGCCGGAGAAGAAATCCACGAATAACTGTAAGTTGTATTGTCTGTAAAGACCACATCATCAATACAAGCTGCAGGATTCGCAACCGTCGGACCACCGATAAAAGACGCTCCCGTATTTCTCCATTGATAAACAATTCGTACGCTTTGTCCGCCAAAATTTGCCAGACTAAGCACCACATTTGAATAAGCTGTTGCTCCGGAATAAGGTCCGCCAAGTAAAACATTTGTTGCACTTGCCGTAATAGCTGTTCCCGAAACAGGAGTAAAGGAAGTCGGAACAGCCCAAACTGTTAATTCAGCCTGCCCCGCTTGCCCGTTACATCTCCAATTAAAACTCAATGTCGGATTACAATAACTTGTTACCGAAAAATCCTTGTAAGCGAAATTGGTAGCTGATCTTGCTGAAATAAAGTTTCCAATTTCGTAATTATTGTTTCCTGCGGCCGTTCCGATGTAAAGTCCTTTCGTCCCGTTCGCCGCCGCAGCCGTTCCGTTATACCATTTATTATACGTTCCATTTACCAACGTAAATGAATTCGTCGATTCGAAATTCTCGGTTTGCGTTACATAGGATTCCGCCGGAGCGTTTGAGGATAAATTCACCGGCACTCCCGGACACGCATTTGTTGGATTCACGTTCGCATTTAAGGTTCCCAACGGGTGAACAGGAACTGTTACACTCGCTGATCCCGTACATCCTACCGTTGTACTGACCGCTGTATAAGTAGTTGTCGCGCCCGGAGAAACCGTCAACGGGCTATTCGCCGTTCCAACCGGAGTTCCCGACTGATTCCAGGTGTATGCGGTCATACTTGACGGCAATGTCAAAGTCACCGATGAGCCCTGACAAATAAACGGCGGAGCAGTAATTCCGAACGTTCCGGAGCCAATACTGATTTTAATGTAATCTGTTCCGGTACAACCTTGTCCGTTCGTTACGTTTACCTGATAGTAAATCGTTCCTGTAGGATTTCCCGTGTAAGAAGCTCCTGTTGCTCCTCCG
>NZ_JASLCN010000071.1 GCF_030151805.1 Fluviicola sp. | reverse complement strand
AAAACGAATTGCGCAGGAACTACGCGATGGTTGGTACGTCAATTTGGGAATTGGTATTCCGACGCTTGTGGCAAATTATATTCCGGAAGGAATTGAGGTTGAATTTCAATCGGAAAACGGAATTCTTGGAATGGGACCTTTCCCGTTTGAAGGAGAAGAAGATCCGGATCTGATTAATGCCGGAAAACAAACCATTACGGCACGAAAAGGTGCTGTTTTCTTCGATTCTGCCATGTCTTTTGCCATGATTCGCGGACAACACGTTCAGCTGACTGTTCTCGGGGCAATGGAAGTTTCACAAAACGGAGACATCGCCAACTGGAAAATTCCGGGTAAAATGGTGAAAGGAATGGGTGGAGCAATGGATTTGGTTGCTTCCGCAGAGAATATTATCGTTGCAATGATGCACTCCAACAAAGCTGGTGAATCTAAAATTCTGAAAGCATGTACGCTTCCCCTGACGGGTGTTGGCTGTGTGAAGAAAGTTGTGACCGAACTTGCCGTACTGGAGATCAAGGATAATAAATTTCACCTGATAGAGCGCGCTCCCGGTGTAAGTGTGGAGGAAATCATTTCAAAAACAGAAGGAGATCTGGTAGTTCCTGATTTCGTTCCTGAAATGAGTATTTAAACAGATTCCTTTACCTTATCCGACTTATGATTCAAAAATTATCCATTCTTATTCCGGCTTATAACGAAGGGCCTACGATCCATCTCATCTTAGATAAGATCAAAAAGGTTCAATTGGAAAACGACGTCCAAAAAGAAATCGTTATTGTCAACGACTGTTCGAAAGACAATACCGTTGAGCGCATAGAAGCGTATATGGCTGCCAATCCGGAAATGGATATCCGTTTGTATTCCCAACCGTACAATCAGGGAAAAGGGGCAGCAATTAATCGCGCCATTCAGGAAGCAACTGGAGAATACATCATTATTCAGGATGCGGATCTGGAATACGATCCGGAAGAATACAACCTGTTGCTGAAGCCGGTTTATATGGATAATGCAGATGTGGTTTACGGCTCCCGGTTTATAGGGCATCAACCTCATCGTATCTTGTTCTACTGGCATTCCAAAGGAAACAAATTCCTTACCGGACTTTCGAACATGATGACGAATCTCAATTTAACAGATATGGAAACCTGTTATAAGCTCATTCGTTCTTCCATTGCCAAAGACATCAAAATCAAGGAAAACCGTTTCGGAATTGAACCTGAAATAACGGCAAAACTGGCAAAGAAAAAGGGAATCCGGATTTATGAAGTGGGTATTTCTTACTACGGAAGAACTTACGAGGAAGGAAAGAAAATTGGCTGGAAAGATGGTTTTCGCGCCATTTACTGTATTATCAAATACCGTTTTTCGAATTAATTCTCAAAAGAGGTTACCATCTTTGCTAGAGTAAGCATTCAGCGTTGGCACTATCCGAAAATACCGGTGGTATAACAATTTTTTTCCACTGATTACACAGAGGAGCACAGATTCAATTTACATGCTATCTGCTTAAATAGCATATTGATGGAAATTTCAAAAATCACTTGAACCCCGGATATTCCTTAAGCTTTTGGAAATTATCAATACCGGATTTTCTTCGACCAGCTGATTGCACGTTTTTCAATCACCCAATAATAACAATAGGAAAACCCGATTGCGGCGCAAACAGCAATTGCAAGATAAACCCATGGATTCCAATCCACGTGCGTCTGATTTTTACAGTAGTACAGGAACGATCCTCCGGAAAATCCGTGCGTGAGGTAAAGGGAATATGAAAATTGCCCGATTCTCTCCAGGAACTTACTTTTTATGGCGATCCAAAGTAAAAAGACCACTCCGATTCCTGCAATCACGCTATCTTCCAATGGAAATAAAACAACCAGGAAGATGAAACAAGCTGCTATCAGCGCGTAATTGAGCAACTCATTGCGCGATTTATAGATTTCGGAGCATGCAATACCTACCAGGAAAAAAGGAGTGTTATGGACCAGGTCGATCGAATGAAAATAACTGGTTGAAAATAGTGCAGAGAATGTAATCAAACCATAAACCCAGGTCGATTTACGCATTGGAATAACCAGCAAACCAATGACCAAATAAAACAGGAATTCTACCTTCAAGGTCACGAAAATCGGGTTCATCCATTGGGAGTCCCGGAACAAATCAACTGTAAGCGTTGCATTTTGGAGCAATTGCGTTACCGAATAAGGAAAGACCCATCCAAAAACAAACGGAACCAGGCAGATCAGGAAAATGGTTCCCAGGAAAGGGGGAAAAATGCGCGCCAAACGCTTCAAAAAATATTTCGGATAAAACCGAATGCCAAAGAAGCTGTTCGTTAACGAGTAGTAAATGACAAATCCGGAAATGATGTAGAACAGTTCAACCCCTTGCGCGCCAAATTCAGAGTATTTCCGAATGGATTCGTTCTCGATCAAGAACCCTTTTGCATCAGAAAATGAAATAAAATGAAAGATCAATACAATCAATGCCGCCAGTGCGCGCAAAGATTCAATATGGCCCAGATGTTTTTTCTCCTTTTCCAATATGCCGCTAAAATACTTTTTTCTTTCGGGTGGTGACCCAATATTGGGAAATTGGGTTTTTGGAATTTTGAATTTCGCAAAATTCAATAAAAAACCCCGAATCTGATAAACAGAATCGGGGTCTAAACGTATTTTAGAGTGAATTTAGTACAACTCTTGTTTCAAAGCAGTACGGTAATCCTTGATTTCTTCTCTGTTGATTTTATGCTCTGCATTTTTCAAAAGGTTCAACAAATACAAGAAGTTTTCCTGGTCTTCGATTTCCAACGGGTATTCATTCCCTTCTTCATCTTCCTCGTATTGTGCCTGCACGTCAAATGCCTTTCTGTCTTGCAAAAATTCGTATGACAAACGCAAAACTTTCACCACCAACGGATCTTGCTCTTTCAATGCTTGTTCGCGCAATTCTTTCAAATCCTCCACAAGTTCTTTGTAAGCAATTCCCTCACTTTCCACTTTGGAAATAATTGTTTCTAATTTCTTATTGGCAATGGCCGTTTTCATACTTCACTTATTTTCAAGTTCGTAACTACTTTATTACAACTTTCAAGACATGCAAATGTAATGACTTATTAGCAGTTAAAATAGTATCGGTGGTGTTTTTTTACAAAAATCCTTCGAATCCGGGGTCGAAGTTCACCTTCTCTTTTGCATTCTTTCAGATTTGCTATTCGTAAGAAGAACGAATGATTATATTTGTAAAAACAGAAAAACCAATCTTTTGCTCGATATTTTACTCAAAGGCATCATAACCGGATTTATACTCAGTATAATGATCGGCCCGGTATTTTTTCTTCTTTTGGAAACAAGTATCCGCAAGGGAATCCGGGCTGCGATTGCATTTGATATCGGGGTTTTCCTCTCAGATTTCATCTACATTATCATTGCACTGATCTTTTATTCGGAGGTCAGTAAAATCACTTCCGGTGAATATGGGCATATTATCTCCATTGTGGGCGGAGGGATCCTGATCATCTTCGGAATGGTCACTCTTCTGAAAAAACCAAAAGATGAAAGCAAGGAAGCAGACAAACAATTAAACTCTCAGACCAAAGACATGATTCTTCTGGGTTTGAAAGGTTTCTTGCTGAACTTTGCAAATCCCGGCGTTATTTTCTATTGGATCACCGTAATTGCTTTGGGTGCAGACGGAAAAAGAAATACCGGGGATGCGATCGATGAAAGTACTTACTGGTACATTCTGATCATTATGGTGACCTTCTTTTCTGTAGATTTGCTGAAAATAATAGGTGCTAAAAAATTGCGGCCGTTTATCACGGACAATCTTTTGATCGGTTTAAACAGATTTATTGGTCTGGTGATTATCGGAACCGGTGTTTTGCTGATCATTAAAGGTGTTCTCGCAAAATAGACCTTGTAACATTTCAAATAAAACCCGGTTATAACATTGAACTATCATTCAAATTCCATGAAATTCGTTTGTATCCTTTTTTCCTTTTTTTCCTTCACATTACTCGGACAGGTTGTAAACAAAGAAAACCTTACGCCCAAGGTTAAAAACTATTATGATTTCAATCAGACACAGTTGGAATCAATCGGATCTTATTACAAGGACAAACTAGGAGAAACCAAAGACAAACACGGAAAATGGCTTTATTACGACCGTTTTGGAACTGTCGTTGAAGAACGAAACTATTATCGCGGAAAACTTCACGGACGGGTGATTGCAAGTTATTCCAACGGAAAAAACAAGCAGGAAGGTTATTTCAAAATGGGCGAGCAAGACAGCATTGTCAGAGAATGGAATGAAACCGGAAAACTAAGTGTCCAGGGATATTTCAAATTCGGAAAGCCTTATGGAATCTGGGAATATTACTACGTAACCGGGCAAAAAAAACAAGTAGAGGAAATCATTGATTCCACCGTTTACCTCCGCGAATTCTGGATGCCGGATAGCCTTCACACTCAAAAGATCAAGGACGGAACCGGCGAATACCTCACATTTTTTGATACCGGAATGGAAAAGGAATGGTACAACTACAAAAACGGATTGAAAAACGGTCCTTTCGAAGAGTTTTCCATTTACGGCTACATGCTCATTAACGGGAAATTCACGGAAGGTCAGAAAGACAGTACCTGGAATTATTTCTATTATACTGGAGCAATTGAGAAGACAACCAATTATGTAAACGGAAAGCTGAACGGAGATTACAGATATTATTACGACAACAAGCAGGTAAACGTAGAAGGTGCTTACAAAGACGGAGAAAAAACCGGTTTATGGACCTGGTACACTAAAAAAGGAACCAAGGATCAGGAAGGAAGCTTTGATTTAGGAAAACAGCACGGAAAATGGACGTATTATTATCCGACCGGACAAGTCAGTTATCACGCAGAATACGATCACGACAAGAAAACAGGCACCTGGTCTTACTTCTACAAAGACGGAAGCAAATTTAAAACAGGAAGTTTTCAGAATGACGAGAAACACGGCAAGTGGGAAACCTGGTATGAAAACGGCACCTTGTTGATGACGGGAGTTTACAAAAACGGAAAAGAAGAAGGAATTTGGGTGAATTATTGGGATGACGGAAAAGAAAAGAACATCGCAACATTCAAAAACGGACTTCTAAACGGAAAGTGGGAATCGTATTATCCAACCGGAAAA
>NZ_JASLCN010000025.1 GCF_030151805.1 Fluviicola sp. | reverse complement strand
CCAACAGTTTACCTCCGTTTAAGATCAAAAATATACACCTGCCGAATTAACGATTATTTGTCCCGATATTTTTATTTGTGTCTGACATAGAACTATAAGCATCACAATGAGCCTTTGTTTTACAAGATGCGCCGGCAAATACAACTAACAAGGCAATGGCTAGAATTCCAAGGATTTTTTTCATGATCGTACGTTTAACAGTGAATACTAATTGTAACTTCTATACAAACTTACTACTTTCATCGTTATATAGAGTAATATTCTTGATAATTACCAAAGGAAACTATTGATATTGAAGCATTTCGTGAAGCTTTCTCAACAAAAATTGCAGCTTGTCCTTTTGGTCAATCTCTTCTTATTTACCTTTCCGAACCTTCATGCGCAAAAAAAAATCACTTTTCCGGAGCCGGATTTCAAAGTGATCAGCAAACGAAACAGTTTTACGTATACGGATACTTTATCGCTGAAGAAACAACTGACGGAAATTCAATTCCTGGCTTATAAAAAAGGCTACTTAAGTTTCGGGGTTGATTCTATTATTAAGATCGACAGTCTGAACAGCGAAGTATTTTTCACCCTGGGTTTACGCTACAAAAAACTCAATCTGTCCATCAGCGATGAAAGTCGTCGTGCTTTACGGGAAATCGGGATCAGTCCGCGGACAATTGAAACACTTCCACCCACTCCGCTCGAAATTTCTAAAAACCTGGAAAACATTCTTCATCAATTTGAGGTTGCCGGCTATCCGTTTGCTCAAATTTCATTCGAAGATCTGCGAACCGAAAAGGAAGCACTTTTCGTGGAGCTGATTATTAAACCCAATTCGCGCGTCAAATGGAACGAGATCATTGTGAGCGGAAGCAAAGTGAAACTGGCAAAAAGATACCTGGAAAATTTCCTGCATATTGAAAAAGGAGATTGGTACAACCAGGAACAGGTGAAGTTAATCGGCACACGACTCACTCAGCTCACATTTGTAAAACAAACCAAACCGGCTGAAATTCTCTTTACTCCCCAGGGAGCCAATTTATATCTCTACATTGAAACAAAGCCCGTTTCGCTGTTTAACGGAACCATTGGTCTTCAACAGGATCCGGTGAAACTGAAATATCAATTGACGGGAGATTTGCGTTTGAAACTTCAAAATGCCTTTAAACACGGAGAACTTTTCGATCTGAACTGGCGCTCGATTCAACCCGGAAGTCCACAATTAAAAATCCAGGCAGCTTACCCCTTTCTTTTCAATACCCCTTTTGGTTTAGATGGTCAGTTTTCACTCTTCAAGCGCGATTCTACTTTCCTGGAACTGAAAACAAGTGTCGGAGTGACTTATTTTGTTTCGGGGGGAAAAACATTGACCGGTTTTTATAAAAACCAGCAATCCAACTTGCTTGGAACAAAAGCGACCAGTTTATACGGTACAACCAAAAGCAATGTTTACGGTCTTTCATTTAAAAATCAAACGGTTGACTATTTACCAAATCCGCGAAAAGGGTTTATCTGGTATGTGGAAGCAAATGTTGGAAAACGCTCGCTTAAAAAGGATTCAACAACTTCCGGTTACCTGATTTATGGTGGTAAAGTTCAAATCGAATATTACCAGGCGCTTGGCAAACGTTTTGTAATCAAAGGCGGGCTTATCAGCGAAACATTTTACACTAACAACATTCAGCAAAATGAACTGCTACGCTTTGGAGGGAACCTTTCCCAACGCGGTTTTATGGAAGATGAATTACTGAGTACATACCGGGCGACCTTTACCATCGAACCACGCTTTATCCTGGATCAGAATTCGTATTTGTTCGTTTTTTACGATCAAAGCTGGTACGAGCGAAATGTTCAGAGTTACATTCACGATGCTCCGAAAGGTTTTGGAGCAGGGCTTTGTTTTGGGACTAATATCGGGATCTTTTCACTGACGTATGCGTTGGGACAGCAGTTTTCAAATCCGATTTTGTTTCGGGATTCGAAAGTGCATTTCGGATACGTGGCTTATTTTTAGAGTTGGCCCTGATTCCCGGTTTTAATTCGCGAAATTGCCATTTCGCAATATTACGAATCAACCTCAAGTACAACATCACAACCTGGCAACTAACAAGCTGATTACGAACAATAAAGAAGCTTTCAAAAATAATAAATTGTTCTGTCAGCCAGCAAAATCAATACTAATTCTATCAAAATCAACCAAGTCAACACTTTAATCAATTGATTGATTTCTCAATTCTTTTTTTACCTATCTTAACTTCACTATGAGCTACTTATTCATATCAAATAGATTTCAGAAATCCATTGTGATGATGGTTTTCACTTTTTTATTTGGTTCCATTGCAACTGCCCAGGACGTTGTTGTTATCGGTACTGTTTCAAACGATCAAAATCAAAAAGTGGTTGGTGCCGAAGTCAGACTCGGACAACAAAACAGCAAAACAAATTCGAAAGGACGCTTTGTATTTAAACTGGCTAAATTTCCCGCCCAATTATCCATTAAACATGTTCTTTATAAAGAATATATCGGATTTGTACGCGCACCGATCAATCAAAAAGACACCGTTTTTCTGAATATCATCCTGGAAAATAAAGCAACTGAACTGGAAGAAGTAACCATTAACTCTTCCCGCGTGATTTGGGCTTACCAGAAACTACATACACATATTATTGATTTTGCTTTAATGGATGACGAAATTCTATTGCTTTGCCAGGAAGATCACAAATACTTTTTAAGAAGACTGGATTCTCTCAGCAAGAAAATCACAGACCTTCAGATCAAAAAAAATCCGCAGAACTTGTTTGAAGATTGCACCGGTGGAATTCATTTGGCCTATACCGATAGTCTTTTCGAATTTAAATTTTGGGGAAACTCCATCAGCATGCTGGCGGGCTACCCTTACATTCAGGCGATGGATATTTTAAGCCCCTGTGTTATTTCCAGTGAAAACAATTTCATTGTCAAAAGATTGGGACCACATAATAAACTGGTAGAATACACAAAAATTGATCGCAACACGAAGATCCCCGAGTTGCTTTATATTACCACCGACAGAAAACAAATGCGCGCCCTGGATGATTATGCCATCGCCAATGACATCCCGGTTCCGCTTTTCAACCCCAATTACAGGAATACGCGCGGACCACAAATAGCCTCACTAACAGACAGGCAAAAATGGCAGAATCAGCAATTTTACAGGCAAATCCTTTCAAAAGAATTGTACACTCCGATCTTTGAAATCAATGATTCCATTATCATTTTCGATCACATCAAGGATAGCGCACTGGTTTTTAAACAGAACGGAGATTTTGTAAGATCTTTCCAAATCAGTTATCATTATTTTGAGAACTGGAAAAATGAATTAATTGTCAATGAAGAGAAAACAAAAATCTATGCTAAATATGAGATTGACGGCCTGGCAACACTACGTGAAATCGACCCTTCTACCGGAAAAATTCTGAACACAACACTCCTTGAAAAACACATTTATCCTATGAGAATTCAGGTCCGGGGAAATTATGCTTTCTACCTGTACAAACATTACTTGGATAACAGCATTCATTACCTGTACAAACAGGCTCTAAGAAATAATTAGTGATACTCAAATCAACGCATCATGAAACAAAATTACCTCATTGCAATCTTACTTTTACTCTTCTTCACTGCTTGGATAAGCGGAAGTAATTCCACCTGGTCTCAGGCGGAAGTAACTGTGAAAGGAAAGGTTGTTTCAGAAATGGGAACCCCCATTAAAAATGCTACTGTAAAATTGGGAAGTGCAGACGGGCGTACAAACTCCAATGGGTTTTTCATTCTTAAAAACAGTACGTTTCCGGTACAACTCACCGTAAAACATCCGTTGTTTTCAGAATATATTGATATGGTTGTCTTTCCTCAAAGATGGAGAGACACTCTTGAAATTTTTGTGGTCATGACAGGAAAAGAAACAGAACTGGAAGAAGTGACCGTCACAAATCGGCAATTGGTTTGGGTATATCCCAGAAAACAAGCCAATGTGCTGGATTTTGTTTTACAACCCGATGATGGAATCATCCTGTGTTGCAGCGACGAGAAAACATATTTTATGCGTGGTTTAAATTCCCAGGGAGAAAAAATGTATGAAATTCCTATTCGCAGACATCCAAAGGAACTATTCCGCGATTGCACACAAAGAGTGCACTTAATTTACTCGGATAGTATTTATGAAACATCCGTCATCAGTAATACAATGGGACTTTTTCAGATCAAATCAGCATCAAAACTATTCTTATACAACCTACTAAAATCCTGTGTATATAAAGATAATAAGACTTTAGTAAAATACTATTATTCCGATCAAAACCAACGCATTGAATTCCTTGCGTATAACATTCAAACACAAAAACCCAAAACAATCTATGTTAGTGAAGACCGGAAACGCAACAGACAACTTCGTGAATTTGCAATGGAAAACCGTGACAGAGGAGACGATTTGTTTCATACCTCAGACAAAGATCAATTGAAAATGGCGCGTGCAAGATGGGAAAATCTGCGCTTTTATGACCTGGTTTTAACCACCCCGGTTTACGTTCCATTATTTGAATTAAACGATTCACTCGTCATCTTCGATCATTTAAATGATTCTGCTGTTGTTTTTACGAAAGCCGGAGATCGCGTAAGGTCATTTCCAATCCTCTACCACCACTATAAGGGCTGGAAAAATGAGTTAGTTACAAATATGGAAAAAACCAAAATTTATGCCCGCTACGAAATTGACGGGCTTACAATTCTTCGTGAAATCAATCCGGAAAATGGAAAAATAGAGCGTCTGATCCGTTTGGAAACGCATATTTTCCCAAAACATCTTCAGATTCGTGATGGATACATTTATTACATCTACAACGATTACCTGGATCAAAGTATGCACTACCTGTTTAAACAAGCATTGAAACAATAATTACTTCCGTTGAATTCAACACATATGAAACAAAATTACCACATTGCAATTTCACTTTTACTTTTCTTCACCGGATGGATCAGCGGAAGTAATTCCAGCTGGTCTCAGGCAGAAGTCGTTATAAAAGGAAAGGTTGTTACTGATATGGGAACTCCCATTAAAGATGCCGCTGTCAAACTAGGAAGCGCGGATGGCCGCACCAATTCTAATGGATTTTTTATTCTTAAGAACAGCACTTTCCCTGCAAAATTAACCGTTAAACACTCCTTATTCTCAGAGTATGTTGACATGATTGCTTTTCCGGAAAGATGGAGAGATACCCTTCAGGTACTTGTTATCATGCAGGGAAAAGAAACAGCACTCGATGAAGTGACAGTTACAAGCAAACAAATATTCTGGGTTTACCCGCGGAAACAAGCCAATATACTGGATTTTATCTTACAACCCGATGATGGAATTATTCTTTGCTGCAATGATGAAAAAACATACTTCATGCGTGGCCTGGATGCCCGGGGGGAAAAAATGTTTGAAACTCCCATTCGCAGAAATCCAACGCAATTATTCCGCGATTGCATGGAACGCATTCACCTCGTTTATTCAGACAGTATTTACGAGACTTCCATCATCAGTAATTCCATAGGTGCTTTCCAACTCAGATCAGGCTCGAGGATCTTTGGATACAACCTGCTAAAGACCTGTGTTTACAGAGATGAAAAAATGCTGGTGAAATACAATTATTCCAAACAAGATCAATGCATCGAATACATCGCATTTAATATTCAGACACAAAAACCCAAGGTGTTCTATATCGGAGAAAACCGTAAACACAACAGAGAACTCCGCGATTATGCAGATGACAACAGAGGTTCTGAAGACGCAATGTTTAATTCCATGGACCCGGAGGAACTGAAAATCGCCCGCAGAAAATGGCAAAATCGACGCTTCTACGACCTTGTTTTAACAACTCCCGTTTATATCCCGTTATTTGAATTAAATGATTCTCTTGTCATTTTTGATCATTTAAACGATTCTGCGATTGTTTTCACGAAAGCTGGTGTTCGCGTGAGGACTTTTCCCATTTATTACAACCACTTCCAAGGCTGGAAAAACGAATTGGTTACGAACCTGGAAAAAACAAGAATCTTTGCACGCTATGAAATTGACGGACTTACAACTTTGCGTGAAATCAATCCGACAAATGGAAAAGTAGAACAAAAAATTCTGCTGGAACAACATATTTTCCTGAAACATCTTCAAATCCGTGGTGATTTTGTTTATTACATCTACGATGATTATCTGGATCGGAGCATGCATTACCTCTTTAAACAACCAATAAGATGATTAGTTTTGCATCAAATCCATTTTTAATTAACTTTCAACTCATTAAATAACCCTATGTTTCTGCTTGTAAAAAACAAAGCTCTTTTTCTCCTGGCTGTTACCACTCTAGTCAGCAGTTCGGGTTGGTCTCAATCGGAAATCATTATCAAAGGAAAAGTTGTAAATGAAATGGGAGCTCCTGTTAAAAATGCTTCTGTTAAGATTGATATTCACAACACCCGTACCAATAACAATGGTGTTTTCATTTTG
>NZ_JASLCN010000493.1 GCF_030151805.1 Fluviicola sp. | reverse complement strand
TAGAAAATACTCGCCGGTGTTGCAAAGGAATCTGCTGCTGAAATGAAATGGATGAAGGAATTGATTGATGAAGGAAAATTTGTTCCCGTCATTGACCGTGTTTTTTCTTTGGAAGAAGTGGTTGAAGCACATCGCTATGTCGATTTGGGTCACAAAAAAGGAAATGTGGCTGTTCGGGTTGTTCCGGAAAGTTAGAAGCGGATCATTTTTGTGTCAGTCTTTTTCGAATCCGGCTCAGCGATTCCGGTTTTACCCCGATATAGCTTGCAATCATGTATTGGGGAATTCGTTGTAGCAATTACGGCCGGGTTTGAATCAGATTCAGGTAACGTTCTTCTGGTGAGTCGGTAAAATACGAGCCTGACAATTCCTGTTGTTCGGCAAAAACTTTTTCCATGACTCTTCGTGAGATTGTTTCCAGTTTCGGAAATTGTTTGTACAAAGCTTCTTCCTTTTCACGATTTCCAACTACGAGTGTGCTGTCTTCACAGCATTCGAGAAAGTGCTTCGAAGGTTGGTTATTCGCCATACTATTGACGGAAATAACCCATTGTTCCTCTGAAAAAAAGTTGTTTGTTTTTTCTTCGCCTTCAATGATGAAATATTGTCTGACGCATCCTTCCAAAACGAAATAGGCTTCCATGGAAATTTCACCTTCGCGCAGAAGTACGGTTCCTTTCGGAAATTTTTTGATGGTAAGCGTCGCCACAATTCCATCAATTTCTTCTTGCGAAAGCGGAAGAATCCTTGAAAAATAGTTTAGGAGTTTTTGTTCCATTTCGTCCGGATATTGCAACAGATTCGGAAGAATCATTTAAAGTGTTTCCTCCAAATGCAGGTATTTATTTGATGCAACCGTAATGTAATAGATTGCAGCAAAGGTTCCCAACGGATTGTGCTTCGCGAAACTGCTCATGGTGAAACGTTTTGTCTCATGCTCATCAATGTCAAACTCAACCGGATTACTTGTGCACCAGTCAATTTTCACCTGCAACACATGTTGCTTTCCTTCGGGAATGTCAAACGTTTTGGTTTGTCCGTTAGAGATCGTACCGACTTGTTGATTGTCGATAAATACTTTGATGTCTCTGACCTTGTTCGCGTATTCGCTGACTCTTGTAAGTTCCAGTTTTGCCATTGATTAACCTGTTGATTTTGTTTTCATCCCGTTCTCAGGAACTTAAGCAAAGTTATTATTTAATCTTTTTCTAGAACAACTGAAGATTCCCTTTTCGAATTTATTTCAAGCGCATTCCGATCCCGATTCCAATATTCCACTTTCCGTTTGATGTTGAAGTCTTCGCGTTATAATAAAGTGGAACCTGAATGGCAAACTTTTTATAACAATAGGTCAAACCAACACCGAGGTTCGGAGTGATCGGTGAGTTTTTGTAAGTTCCCCGGTCTTCTTTGTAGCGCAAAGACGGAAGCATACCCAGGATTATTTTGGATCCTTTGTTGGTATAGCTGATATTGGGTCCGGTAAAGTTTAGAAAGACTCCGTTGTCGACATATCCCAAAATAAAGACTCCGTCGAAAGGCTTGAATTTTACGGTCGGAGTTGTTTCTGTGGGTTTGGTTTCCTGTGCTTTGGCATAGAATCCGGATTGGAGAAGAATAGCGAACAGGAAAGTGAATCGTGCGAGGTAAGTAACTGATAGTTTCATCTTTTTGCTGCAAATTGAAAGCTTTTTCCGGTCATTTTTGAAATACCTGCCGGATGAATGTACCGAAGCGTTGAAAAAATGTAATCAATTGGTAATAGGAAAGATTGTGAGTGGGGGTAATTTAGGATTACAAGTTACCATGGTAACTTGTGGATAAGCGTACGCTTATCCACAAGGTTTATAAAACCCAGCTGATTTTGTCCCAGTCATCGTCCATTTTCTCGTTTTTCGACCAGAAATACATATTACCGATATAATATCCCGTGATCAAACCACTTCGCTCGATCAGGTTCACATGATGATTGATCGTTTTTTTGTGTAAAGGAATAAATGCTTCCAGCATAGGTATATTCATAACCAAATGATTATCCAAATAACGTAAAATTTCAATGCGTGCTGGTGCGGATACAATCAAACCAAGTTCTGCATCCCGATATTGCTGTTCTGCAAATAAGTGCTTCTTTTTTGCTCCCATTTTGTACTTTTTCTATTTAAGTTAAGAAAAAAGTTGATTTGAAACAATAGCTAATCAGTTGATTTTTAATTGATTTAAACACTTTGAATGTTGTTGAAATTACTACTTGAATAATGAAAAAACAGGAGGTAATTTCGGTTCTGTCTAATTTTAAACGAGAACTGGCATAAAAAAAGAGACTCCTTTTGAGAGTCTCCTTTTCTAAGTATTAGTAGTTGTTCGGGTTATTGTTTAACGATTCGTTTCAATACTTTTCCGGATTCTGTCTCAATAGATAAGAAGTAAACTCCGTCTTCGTAAGATGATAGATCGATCAACTGACCGTTCGTAACCTGGTTCACATAATGTGTTTTGCCTTGAGCATCTGTAATTGTTAATAACGCATTAGCAAACGACATAGAAATTGTCACATGATTTTCCGTTGGATTCGGGAATACCTGAACTGATTTGGAATCCAAATCGCCAAGTCCTAAATCGTCTACCAGAACACATGCTGAAGTATCACCACAGCTACCAGCGTTTGTAACAAGAACAGCATAGTTGCCATTGAGTGTCGGAGCGAATGTTTGACTGGTAGCTCCTGATATTGCTGTATTTGTCGTACAGTTTATCCATTGGTAGCTGCTTCCGCTTGACGCGGTCAGAGTTCCATTTCCGTTATCTGTAATCGTTGCAACCGGATATGCATTAACTGTTAGATTCAGTACCAAAACAGAGTCACAACCATTGACGTTCGTCAAAGTATCGGAGTAAGTTCCTGATGCAGTATACGCAATTCCGGTTTGACTCCAGGTATAAGTGCCACAAACAGTAACAGACTGCGATTGAACAGAACCGCTGAATGTCAGGTTCAATGTAATGATAGAGTCACATCCAACTGCATTCGGAATCGTATCTTCATACGAACCGGAAGTGTTGTATGTCATTCCGTTTTGAGCCCATGTGTAGCTATTTTCACAGCTGATCACCGATACAGAACTTGCACTTGGCTGGTTAACAGTCAAAGTAAGTGTAACCGTAGAGTCACATCCGTTGTTGCTGGTGAATACCTGAGTATAAACACCAGATGTAGCATGTGTCTGAGTTCCCCAAACGTACGTTCCGCATGAAGTGTGAGAATCAGTATTCGTAATTGCAGCCGGTTCTGTGATCATAACAGTTTGTGTTTCGTCACAGTTATTTGCGTCCGTTACAGTTACGGTATATGTTCCTGCAGCTAATCCTGTCGCTGTTGCAGCAGTTCCACCCGACGGAGCCCATGAGTAAGTGTATGAAGGAGTTCCGCCTGTTACACTGATTGTCGCAGAACCGTCAGTATCACCATTACAAGTCAAATTGGTTTGAGCGGAAATGGTTAATGCTAACGTGTCTGGCTCAGATACAATGAATGTTTGGTTGCCTTGGCATCCGTTTGCATCCGTTACAGTTACGGTATACGTTCCTGCAGCTAATCCTGATGCTGTTGCAGCAGTTCCACCAGTAGGAGCCCACGAATAAGTGTAAGAAGGAGTTCCCCCTGTTGGAGCAACAGTAGCTGAACCATTTGCACCATTATGGCAAGAAACGGATGTAGTAGACCCGGAAGAAACATCTAAAACAGTTGGTTCATCAACAGTAAATGTTCTTTGAGTCTGACATGTATTTGCATCCGTTACAGTTACGGTATACGTTCCTGCGGCTAATCCTGATGCTGTTGCAGCAGTTCCACCAGTAGGAGCCCATGAGTAAGTGTAACCCGGAGTTCCCCCTGTTGGAGTAACAGTAGCAGAACCATTTGCACCGCCGTTACAGGAAACATCTGTTTTACCACCACCGGTAGAAGCATCCAACACCGTTGGTTGGTTAATGGTAAATGTTCTTGTTGTCTGACATGTATTTGCATCCGTTACAGTTACGGTATAAGTTCCTGCAGTCAATCCTGATGCAGTTGCAGCAGTTCCGCCCGACGGAGCCCATGAGTAAGTGTAAGAAGGAGTTCCCCCTGTAGGAGCAACAGTTGCCGTACCATTTGCTCCACCATTACAAGAAACATCTGTTTTACCACCACCTGTTGCAGCACTTAATGCTGTTGGTTGATTCACAGTAAATGTTCTTTGCGTCTGACATGCGTTTGCGTCTGTTACGGTAACAGTATACGATCCCGCAGCTAATCCTGACGCTGTTGCAGCAGTTCCCCCTGACGGAGCCCATGAGTAAGTATAGGAAGGAGTTCCACCTGTAGGAGTAACAGTTGCCGTACCGTTAGAACCACCATTACAAGAAACATCTGTTTTACCACCACCTGTTGCAGCGCTTAAAGCAGCAGCGGGTTGAGTTAAATTAAACGTTCTTTGAGTCTGACATGCATTTGCATCCGTCACAGTTACGGTATATGTTCCGGCAGCTAGTCCTGATGCTGTAGCAGCAGTTCCCCCTGACGGAGCCCATGAGTAAGTGTAAGAAGGAGTTCCGCCCGTCGGAGCAACAGTTGCTGTACCATTTGCACCACCGTTACAAGAAATATTTGTACTTCCTCCACCTGTTGCAGCACTTAAAGCAGTAGTTGGTTGAGTGATGTTAAATGTTCTGGTTGTTTGGCACGTATTTGCATCCGTTACAGTTACGGTATACGTTCCAGCGACTAAACCTGTCGCAGTTGCGGCAGTTCCCCCTGACGGAGCCCATGAGTAAGTGTAAGAAGGAGTTCCACCTGTAGGAGCAACAGTTGCCGTACCATTCGCACCACCGTTACAAGCCACATTTGTACTTCCGCCACCTGTTGCAGCACTCAATGCTGTTGGCTGGTTAATGGTAAACGTTCTTGTTGTTTGACATGAATTTGCATCTGTTACTGTTACGGTATACGTTCCAACACCCAAACCTGTAGCTGTGGCATTTGTACCTCCTGATGGCGCCCATGAGTAAGAATAAGAAGGAGTTCCGCCAGTAGGTGCAACAGTTGCAGTACCGTTTGATCCGCCATTACAGGAAACATCCGTTTTTCCACCACCCGTTGCAGCGCTTAATGCAGACGCCGGCTGGTTAATGGTGAATGTTTTTGTTCCCTGGCATGCATTCGCATCTGTTACTGTTACGGTATATGTTCCCGCAGCTAATCCTGTAGCTGTTGCGGCAGTACCTCCTGATGGTGCCCAAGAATAAGTATATGAAGGAGTTCCACCTGTCGGGGAAACGGTAGCTGTACCATTTGCCCCACCATTACAAGAAACATCTGTTTTACTTCCTGCAGTAGTATTCAAAGCAGTTGGCTGTGTAATTGTAAATGTTTTCGTTCCCTGGCAAGAATTTGCGTCCGTTACAGTTACAGTATATACTCCAACTCCCAATCCTGTGGCTGAAGCATTGGTTCCCCCTGATGGAGCCCATGAGTAAGTATAAGAAGGAGTTCCGCCTGTTGGAGAAACGGTAGCTGTCCCATTTGCCCCACCGTTACAGGAAACATCTGTTTTACTTCCTGCAGCGGTATTCAAAGCGGTTGGTTGTGTAATCGTAAATGAACGGGTGGCCTGACAGTTATTTGCGTCTGTTACCGTTACGGTATATACTCCGACTCCCAATCCTGAAGCCGTAGCAGTAGTTCCACCGGATGGCGCCCATGAATACGTATAAGCAGGAGTTCCTCCTGTTGGAGCAACAGTTGCTGTACCGTTTGAACCACCGTTACAGGAAACATCCGTTTTACCACCACCAATTGCAGCATTTAATGCTGTTGCAGGTTGGTTAATGGTATAATTTCTCGTAGTCTGACAGTTATTAGCATCCGTTACAGTTACGGTATACGTTCCTGCAGCTAATCCTGACGCAGTTGCAGCAGTTCCCCCTGATGGCGCCCATGAGTAAGTATAACCCGGAGTTCCACCTGTTGGAGCAACAGTTGCTGTACCGGTTGCAACACCATTACAAGCGACATCTGTTTTCCCGCCACCAACAGCTGCATTTAAAGCCGAAGCCGGCTGATTAATCGTAATGTTTTTAGTGATCTGACACGAAATGGCATCAGTAATTGTGACCGTGTAAGATCCGGCAGCTAATCCTGTCGCGATAGAATTCGTTCCGCCCGAAGGTGACCAGCTGTATGAATAAGAACCAATTCCTCCGTTTGGTGAAACAGCAGCAGAACCACTTGAATTTCCAAAGCAGAGGACATCATTTTTTGCGGTAGATGAGGTAATGTTTGAAATATTTAATGTTGCAGGATTGGTGTTGGTAAAACAGCTTGCAACACCATTGATTGCTTTGCAACGATACTGGTAACCATTCATGCCTGCTGTTGCACCGATAATAGTCAGGATATTGGTAGTTGCATTGGAATAAACACCACCATTTGAAATATCCGTGAATCCGGATCCGGTATTTACCTGCCATTGGTAAGCGGTTGCCCCGGTTGCATTAGAAGTAAATGTAGTATTTCCGTTTACACAAATCGAACGGTTTGGAGGGTTTCCTGTAATACTAGGAGCAGTACAAGAGGGCGTTTCGAAAAGACGGAAATTATCAAAAGCGAATTCTTCCGTACCTGTACCATTGGAAGAGCCTTTAAAACGCAATTCCAAAGTTGTTCCTGTACCTGAAATAAGACCAGAATATTCCGTAAAAGTTTTGGTTAACTGTGCACCTTCGCCTATGGAATCTCCAGTGGTTTCCAACGACAATTGACCGTTAGAAGCATTGTTGGAGAAAAAACGGACTAAGCTTGTCCAGGCACCACCGTCAATCCGGTATTCTACGATCATAAAATCTGCAGGTGGGATGAGAGGTCCTTCCCAGGGAGTACCTGTATTTTCCGAAGCAAACAATCCTTTGAAACTCATTCCTGTTTTTCCGGAAATATTGATAGATGTCCAGGTAATACTTTGTTGAGGACTTTGTCCACCGTTTGTTCCATTCAATGCTGCATCAATATCTTCAGCGGCCCAACACTTGCTTCCCTCCATTCCGATGTAATCTCCGTTTTGAAGGGCAACACTTGTTCCATTAATGGCATTCGTTCTGAAAAAATAGCGTGTGGCTGGCGAGCCCCAGCTGTTTTCGACTGAAGGTGTCCGTGTACCTGAAGAGGGTGCACCTGAGTCTTCGAAGTTGTCTGACCAAAACTGAACCTGGGCAGAACCGTAAAGTCCGACCAGAAGTAAGGTGACAAGCGTAAGTAATTTTTTTGTTTTCATATCACTATATTTAATTTGGATTTGAGGTGGTTAAACCATTGATTGTATTTGTGTTTGATAGTTACGAGTTAAAAAACAAGCCGACGACGGGTTTTTTAGCGGCAAATCGTTCCACTGTCTGAATTCCGAAATCTCCTGCTATGATTTGAACATTGATAATTTGTCCATCGAGGCATGAAACCGCCATTTCTCCTTCTTGTGTCAGTTGTAACACTTTTCCGGGAGAATCAGTATGCTGATCTTTGGATAATGAAGCGGACAGTATTTTGATATTTCTTCCCTGCAATAAGGTGTCAGCTCCCTGGTTCCATGGATTACAGGCATTGATCAATGACAGAATTTCATCGGCCGGCATTCTTTTCCATTGAATGAACGTATCGGTGACTTCCGGTTTTTCGAAATAGCGCGCCTGGTTTTCATCTTGCTCCGTTCGTGGAATCTGAGAGCCGAATTGAAGCATATGCGCAACATTTAATGCCACCATTGCAGTGCGTTCGCTTAATTTGATTGCCAATTCACCATACGTTTCATTGGGTGAAACTGCCAGTTTTTCTTTCAGGATGATTGCCCCTTCGTCAAACTCTGGGTTCATAAAATGAACGCTGATTGCAGTTTCTTTCTCCTGGTAGCGCAAAACCTCAAAAAGCGGCATCGGTCCGCGATATTCGGGAAGCGGTCCAGGATGAAAATTAATGAAACGTTCTTCTCCGTAGGAGAGAATGTCTTCAGAAAGCAGGAATGGAAATGAAATGCTGAAAATATAATCCGGCTGAAGTTCTTCAATCCAGGATTTTAAGTTTACCAAACTGTCTTTTGTTGGAAATGATTGATAGGGCAGTCCGCTGTTTTGCGTTTCTCTTTCAATCACTTTCAGCGCTTCGTTTTCACCTTTCCCGATTCCAACGCCGCACAAGAATTTTTCAAGACCCAGGGTCTGAAGAGCCGGAAATGCGAATTGACCGCCGCAAAGAACCAGTATGCGTTTTTGTTCCATCAGATGCAGGTATAACTGTTATACCATCCCGAAATCGCATTTTCGGTAGAGATGGTAATGAATTGTTCAAAAGCAGAATGGGAATCCTCCACACTTTTTTCGATCAATAAAGAACATGTTCCGTTTTCGTCTTTTTGAATGCTGGTTTCAAACAGCGGAGCCATGGTGTGTCTTGTCGGAGCATGGAAATAAACGTTTCCTCTCGGACCGTTAAATGAAAAATCCATCATGGAGTCCGAAACGAGCTGCACATTATTCTTATGTTCGAGCATCAAATCGCTTGCATGAACAGCCAATAGTGCGCCTTCCCACCCAAGTAATGAAAACAGGTTCGCAGTGCGACCATTGGATTCAATGGTGTCGATGAATATTTTGTTCTCCGGATTATCCAGTTGAGAAGACCAGGCTGCAATTCCTTTAATAAGTCCGCCGGGATGAACCGCATCTTTCAGCATGGTTTCTTCCTGTGCGAAAGGAGGGAGGTAAACCGGTAAATGGTTTTCACCGAAAACACCCTTTAATTCCTCAAAATACCATTGAACGTAATCTCCGCTGAAAATGCTCAATAATGCACCTTCCGGGTATTTTTCCACGTGTTCTTTTAAGGGATTCATGGAAAAATCATTTTTATTGTAACCGGTAGCATGGTTGAAAGCGATGCTTCCGCCGGCGGAGATAAAACCGCTGCAAAGTCCCCAGGTCTGAAGATAACCACCGTCGTAATACCCGGTAATCATTCCTCCTTGTGAAAAACCATCGTTGACAGCGCGCTTGGCTGTTAACCATGAACCAAATGAGTTGTGCAGGGAATGATAAATGATATTCGGAGTTTCCGGCCATTCATGCGGAACATTTGCCCCGGCATCCAATACAATCAGCAAACGGTTTGAGGCCTGGAACAATGGTTTCAGAACCTGTGCCATCCGGTGACCGATGTAAGCCAGAACTACAGTTGCATTTTCGTGCATAATCAGTTCTTCAGCGGCCTTGTAGCACAATTGCTTATCAGTCCCGAAACCGATATTTTCAGTTACCAGACGGATATTGTCACGTTCAATATGACGAACAGATGAACGCGCACCCTCGAAAATGTCAAAGCTCAAGCCTGTATAGTAGGTTGAGCGTGGTAAAAGTAGACCAATTGTTTGCATCATATAATCAAAAAGGGGAGTACGTAAACGCACTCCCGTATTTAGTTAATTTCGACTCGGAAAAATACCTTCCACTGCAATTGAAAAATTCAGGCATAGAAAAGGATTCAAAATACTGAAAGGCATACCGCCTCCGGCAGAATCAGTTGTTCCTGAAACCTGGGTTCCTCCTGTGAAAAGATTGTTTGTCGCTGTATCAGCATAGGTATTACCTGTGGTTGTAGCAGGAAAAGTTCCATCAGCACTTTGCTCTCCGGCGTTTGCACTGGATGCTTTTACCTGCACATGCATGTTTACCAATGTGTGAATGTGTTGAGGCAAATTGTCTGTTTTCAAAGACATATTTGTATTTCCGGATGCTTCACCCATGACATAGTTTGGTAAACCAGGTCCCTGACCTTGTCCTACCGGCATTCGTCCTTGCAAATCAGGAAGCGCAAAAGTCGTCTGACCATTTCCGCCATAAGTCGTTCCGATCAATGAGAACAACGCCGTATATGCAGCAATAGACAGGATCTGTCCCTGGCAAGTCATGTAGCCCAGTGGAGGAAAGTTAAACCCCAAAAGTTTTACTTCTCCGATAAATGGTTCTGTAGACATAATTAAATCGTGTTAGAGTAAGTAAAACAATTAATTACGACTTGGGAAGATTCCCTGAAGTGCAATCGAATAGTTCATACACAGGTAAGGATTCAGAATGCTGAATGCCTGTCCTCCTCCTGTAATATCACTTGTTCCGCTTACTACCGTTCCTCCAGTAAAGATGTTTGCAGTAGCAGTGTCAGCATAAGTATTACCTGTGGTTGTAGCAGGAAAG